>CAIMHL010000217.1 GCA_903840825.1 uncultured beta proteobacterium | reverse complement strand
TTCCTTCGCCAACAACTTGCCCGCTACGCTGACCGTCTGGGAGAGCTTGAATTTTTGCTTTCGCGTGAAGACATCATGAAAGACATGAAGCAGTTTTTGCTCCTGTCTCGCGAACACACCGACGTCTCAGCAGTCACCACCCGCTGGTCGCGCTACTTGCAACGCGAGGCCGACTTGGGCGGGGCGCAAGAGCTGCTCAAAAGCTCGGCGGGTGACGACGACATGACCGAGATGGCACAAGAAGAAATTGACGGTGCACAGGAAGAACTCGCGCAGCTCGAAGGCGAGTTGCAGCGCATGCTGCTGCCCAAAGACCCGGACGACGCCCGCAACGCCTTCATGGAAATCCGTGCTGGCACGGGCGGCGACGAGTCGGCCCTGTTTGCCGCCGACCTGCTGCGCATGTACACCCGCTACTGCGAGCGCCGGGGCTGGAAGGCCGAGATCATTAGTGAATCCGCCAGCGAGCTGGGTGGTTACAAAGAGGTCGTCATCCAGATTGAAGGCCAAGATGTTTATGGCGCCCTCAAATTTGAGTCTGGCGGCCACCGCGTGCAGCGCGTGCCCACCACCGAAACGCAGGGGCGCATCCACACCAGCGCCTGCACGGTGGCGGTGTTGGCCGAGGCGGACGAGGCGGTCGCGATTCAAATCAACCCCTCGGATTTGCGTATTGACACCTACCGGGCCAGCGGCGCGGGTGGTCAGCACATCAACAAAACCGACTCTGCGGTGCGTATCACCCACATTCCCACCGGCATCGTGGCCGAATGCCAAGAGGGCCGCAGCCAGCACAGCAACAAGGCGCAGGCTCTCAAAGTGCTGACAGCCCGCATCCACGAAAAAGACCGCAGCGAACGCGCGGCCAAAGACGCCGCCGAGCGCAAGGGCCTGATTGGCACCGGCGACCGCAGCGACCGCATCCGAACCTACAACTTCCCCCAAGGCCGCCTGACCGACCACCGCATCAACCTCACGCTGTACAAACTGCTCTACATCATGGAGGGCGACCTGGATGACGTGGTGCAAGCCCTGCAAGCCTATGAGGCCGCCGAGCAACTGGCCGCCCTAGAAGTAGGCGCAGGCGCTTGACCGTGATGCCACCGAACATCGCCCAAACACTTGCCCAATTGCAGGCGCAAGGGCTGGATCGGCTGGACGCACAGCTGCTCTTGCTGCACGTACTGAACCAGCCCGCCCACCACCGCGCGTGGTTGCTCGCGCATGACACCGATGACATGAGCCCGCAGGCTCTGCAAGGTCTTGATGCCTTGGTCAAGCGTCGTTTGCAAGGCGAGCCTGTCGCCTACCTAACCGGTCACAAAGAGTTTTATGGTCTTGACCTGTGCGTGGACAAGCGCGTGCTGGTGCCGCGCCCTGACACGGAAACGCTGGTGGATTGGGCGCTTGACGTTCTGAAGCCGCTGACTGACGCATCCGTGATCGACCTGGGCACTGGCAGCGGGGCCATCGCCTTAGCCCTCAAAGCCACCCTACCCAACTTGCGTGTGAGCGCGCTGGATTTCAGCGAAGACGCGCTCACCGTGGCGCGCACCAACGCAGAGCGCCTGCAACTAGACGTAAAGTTTCAACAAAGCGCGTGGCTGAGCCGCGTAGAAGGACGCTTTAGCGCCATCGTCTCCAACCCGCCCTATATTGCCGCGCAAGACGAACACCTCGCCGCCCTCACACACGAGCCTTTGCAGGCGCTGGCCAGTGGCGCTGACGGCTTGGACGACCTGCGCCAAATCGTCCAGACGGCGCCAGCGCATTTGCTGCCCGGCGGCTGGCTGCTGCTGGAGCATGGCTACGACCAAGCCAGCTTGGTGCGTGCCTTGTTGGCAGAATCCGGATTTACCGAGGTTCAATCCCGGCGAGATTTAAGCGGTATTGAGCGCTGCAGCGGCGGACGCTGGCGCTAAAAACTCGGCCCAGTGGCTCAGTCGCCCGACTGACACCCTGACTTCGAGCCTTGCAGGCGGACTGCCACAATCAGCGCATGCCCAAATCCCTGCCTCTGCGCCATTTCCTGCTTGCCATAGCCGTCGTCTTCGTCTGGGGCACCAACTTTGTAGTGATCAAGCTGGCGCTGGGCCACTTGCCACCGCTGCTGTTTGCCGCCCTGCGCTTCACGCTCGCCTTTGTGCCTGCGGTCTTTTTTTTACCGCGCTCAACTGTCAAATGGAAACCGTTGGCCTTGTATGGCTGCCTGTTGGGCGTGGGGCAATTCGGTCTGCTTTACGTCGCCATGAACGGCCATATTTCTCCCGGCATCGCTTCCCTGGTGATTCAAATTCAGGTGTTCTTCACCATCGGCCTCTCCATGCGCCTGGCTGGTGAAAAAGTACACGCTTTTCAGTGGGTGGCCTTGCTGCTGGCCACCTCAGGCATCGCCACCATCGTGATGCACACCGACGGCAGCACCACCCTGCTGGGCTTGGCGCTGATTCTGGTCGCTGCGTTCTCCTGGGCCAGTGCCAATATGGTGGCCAAGCGTGACCAGCCCTCGCACATGCTGTCTTATGTGGTGTGGTCAAGCGTTTTCACGGTGCCGCCGCTGTTCGCCTTGTCCATGATCTTTGAAGGGTTTGACGTTGGGTTGGCTGCCGTACGTGAAGCAGACGCCGCCACTTGGGCTGCAGTGGCGTGGCAATCTTGGGGCAACACCTTGTTTGGCTACGCGGCCTGGGGCTGGTTGCTGGCGCGTCACCCAGCCGCCACCATCACCCCGATGGCCCTGCTGGTGCCGGTCTTTGGCATGAGCGCCTCGGCCTTTTTATTGGCTGAGCCGCTGCCCGCCTGGAAGCTGATCGCAGCCGCTTTGGTCATGGCCGGTCTGGCTGTTAATTTGCTTTGGCCGCGCCTACGGACGCGATTGTTAAATACAGCCTAGTGGTGGTGGCCGTGCTCGCCGTGCACATGGCGGTGGGCCACTTCTTCTTCTGAGGCGGCACGCACATCGGTCACGGTCAGGCTAAAGCGCAAGGCTTTGCCCGCAAAGGGGTGGTTACCGTCGAGCATGACGGTGTCGCCCTTGATTTTCATGACGGTAAACACTTGAGCGTGGCCATCGGCACCTTGCGTTTGCAGTTGCCCGCCCACCTTGACGCCCGGGGGGAACTCGGCTTTGGGAATGCTTTGCACCAAGCTCTCGTCACGCAGGCCAAAGGAATCTTCAGGGGTCAGATCGAGCGTGGCTTTGAAACCGACAGTCTGACCTTCGAGGGCGGCTTCCACCTTCGGGAAAATATTGTCATAGCCCCCGTGCAGGTAAACCATCGGGTCGGTGCTTTCGTCCAGGGTTTTGCCTGCAGCATCCGAGACTTTGTAGCGCAGGGTGACAGCGGTGTTTTTTTCGATTTTCATTAGGTAAATGCTTTTGAAGGGTGATGGGCAGTGAAGCATTTTCGCGCATGAAATGCCTCACTTTTAAAAATATGTCGGCTTCATTCAAATAAATAATTTACAAGAAATTGGCCACTAAGCCATACTGATATTGCTTAACTAGCTATTTTTTAAATAGCATTAAAAGTAATCGCGCCCAAGCCTTGACCTGACTGTGAACGCAGCCTGCGCGAAGGTGAAATAATTGCGTATCTTTTTTTGAGGACTTTTGACATGACTGACACACAACAACGCATCGACGAGCTGGTTAAAACGAACGAAGTGGTTTTGTTCATGAAAGGAAACGCGAGCTTCCCCCAGTGCGGTTTTTCAGGCCGAGCCATCCAAATTTTGAAAGCCTGCGGCGTAGATGCCAAAGCCCTGAAAACGGTCAACGTGCTGGAAGACGCAGAGATTCGTGCCGGCATCAAGGACTACAGCCAGTGGCCTACCATTCCCCAACTCTACGTCAAGGGTGAGTTCATTGGCGGCTCGGACATCATGATGGAAATGTACGAGAACGGCGAACTGCAGCAAGCCCTGGCTGCCAAGGCCTGAATCTAATCCCAGCGTTTTTTCGCGCCCAACACGGCATCCGGGTAGGCAGCCTTGCCCCTGGAGCCGTTGTAGCGGCCCAAAGCCATGAAGAGGTCACCTTTCTCGCGGTCCAGATAATGCCGCAAGATCACGCAGCCAAAGCGCAGATTGGTTTGCAGGTGAAACAGGCGAGACGCATCACCATCCCCCAGCACCCGCGTCCAAAATGGCATCACCTGCATATAGCCCCGGGCGCCGGCGCTTGAAATCGCAAATTTCCTAAAGTTGCTTTCCACCTGAACCAGCCCCAGCACCAGCGCGGGCTCCAGTCCGGCACGCCGGCTTTCATACCAAAGAGTTTGCAGAAACTCCTGGCGCACCTGCCACTCGGGCTTTTGCCGCTTGATGCGCTCGCTGTTGCGCACCAACCAGCGCTGGTAGGCCTGCTGCGCCTGTGGTTCTGAAAACTCGGGCACGGGAGGTGCCTGTTGGTTGATAGCGAAGGCCAGCGAGCTGCGCACGGCGTCAATGAGCGGCTCCTCCAACTGGCCACCAGCGTGGGCGCTCTCTTGCCCCGACAGCAGCCCCCAGGCCACCAAAGGGCTTAAGAGGGCCAGTCGTCGTGAAGCCAAGGGGGTTGAGCGTAGGTTACGCTTAAACCGTCAAGCGCGACTTGATCAGCTGGGCGATGTCGGCTACTGGCACGTTCACCGATTCCGCATCGCGGCGGTGCTGGTATTCGACCTGGCCTTCTTTGAGGCCGCGGTCGCCCAAAGTAACCCGGTGCGGCACGCCGATGAGTTCCCAGTCGGCAAACATGGCACCTGGGCGCTCGCCCCGGTCATCCAGAATTACATCCACACCCGCTGCGATCAAGTCAGCGTACAAGGTGTCCGCCGCCAGCTTGACGTCGGGAAAACGGTCCGGACTGATGGGGCACAAGACCACGGTGAAGGGGGCCAGCGCATCGGGCCAGATGATGCCGCGCTCGTCGTGGTTTTGCTCAATGGCCGCGGCAGGCAGGCGCGTGATGCCGATGCCATAACAACCCATTTCCATGAAACTGGGTTTGCCGTTCATGTCCAAAAAGGTGGCGTTCATGGCTAGGCTGTATTTGGTGCCGAGGTAGAAAATATGGCCAATCTCAATGCCGCGTTCGATCGCCAGCACGCCTTGCCCGTCGGGCGAGGCATCGCCTGCCACCACATTGCGCAGGTCGGCAATAAGTGCGGGCTCTGGCAGGTCACGGCCCCAGTTGACGCCAGTGGTGTGAAAGTCGGGCTCGTTAGCGCCGCAAATCCAGTCACTCATCACGGCTACTTCCAGGTCCACCACCAGATTAAGCGGCTTCAGCAACCCAATGGGGCCCAGGTAGCCGGGCTTGCAGCCAAAGTGTTCGTCAATCTCGCCCAGGGTGGCAAAACGGAAATCGGCCAAGCCGGGCAACTTGCCCACTTTGACTTCGTTCATGTCGTGGTCGCCACGCAGCAGCAAAAGCCATACTTGGGTTTTAACGACTTCGCCTTCCTTATTGCACGCATCAGTGGCCAGCACCAGCGACTTGATGGTGGCTTTCAAAGGCAGGCCCAGCATCTCGGCCACATCGGCGCAAGTGCTTTTTCCGGGGGTGGCGGTTTTGGCCATCGCCTGCGTGGGCGCGGGACGAGCGGTTTGAGGTGCCAAGGCCTCGGCTTTTTCCATATTGGCTGCGTAGC
Source organism: uncultured beta proteobacterium (assembly GCA_903840825.1). GTDB lineage: Bacteria > Pseudomonadota > Gammaproteobacteria > Burkholderiales > Burkholderiaceae_C > Rhodoferax. Next base: position 4,131 of record CAIMHL010000217.1, on the reverse strand, counting down.
TGCTGGTGGGGCAATACACGATGGCGTCTTCGCCGGTGGCGGCAATCACCTGAAACTCTTCGCTCAAATCGCCGCCAATAGCGCCGCTGTCAGCTGCCACGGCGCGGTAGGTCAGGCCGAAACGGTCAAAAATCTTGCGGTAAGCGCCCGCCATGCGCTCGTAGCTGACTTTCGCACTGGCCGGGTCGCGGTCAAAGCTGTAGGCGTCTTTCATGATGAATTCACGCCCGCGCATCAAGCCAAAACGGGGGCGGCGCTCGTCGCGGAACTTGGTTTGAATTTGGTAGAAGTTCTTGGGTAATTGTTTGTAACTTTTGATTTCCTGGCGCGCAATATCTGTCACCACCTCTTCGCTGGTGGGTTGAATCACAAAATCACGCCCGTGGCGGTCTTTGATGCGCATCATCTCCGGCCCCATCTTCTCAAAACGCCCGGTCTCTGCCCACAACTCGGCCGGTTGAACCACCGGCATGCTGAGCTCGATAGCCCCCGCGCGGTCCATCTCTTCCCGAACAATGGCCTCGACCTTGCGCACCACGCGCAAGCCCATCGGCAGCAGGCTGTAAATGCCGGCACCAAGTTTTTTGATCATGCCAGCACGCATCATCAGTTGGTGGCTGACGACTTCTGCGTCAGCAGGGGCTTCTTTGAGGGTGGAAATAAAGAATTGGGAAGCTTTCATCGGCCGCTTTAGTAAATAAGAGAGGGCTTCGCCTATTGATGCACCACGCTTGCTGTGCATAATGGACGAAGTTTAAAAATTGGGGTTTGATTATGCTTGACCGGGACGGCTTTAGGCCCAACGTCGGCATCGTCCTGCTCAACCAGAGAAATCAGGTGTTCTGGGGCAAGCGAATTCGTACGCACTCTTGGCAGTTTCCGCAGGGTGGCATTGATCGGGGTGAAACCCCCGAGCAGGCCATGATTCGTGAATTGCATGAAGAAGTGGGGCTCTTGGAAGAGCACGTTCGCATCGTTGCCCGCACCCGAGACTGGTTGCGCTACGAGGTGCCGGATAGATTTATACGCCGCGATGCGCGCGGCCATTACAAAGGCCAGAAACAGATCTGGTTCTTGCTTCAGCTGGTAGGTCACGACTGGGATTTGAACCTGCGCGCCACCGACCATCCAGAGTTTGATGCCTGGCGCTGGAACGACTACTGGGTGCCTTTGGACGCGGTGGTGGAGTTCAAACGCGGGGTGTACGAATTAGCCCTGACCGAACTGGCCCGGTTTTTACCGCGCATGGAAAACAAAAGCCGCTTTATGCGCCAAGGTATGCGCGGGCATGACCAAGAGGGTGGTCTTGAGATGTTCAATGGCGGCAACTTCGAGCTACCGCCAGGCGGCTCGTTCGAGCCTGACCCTCATACCAACTTCCAACCGGGTGGGCAAGACAACTCACGTTAAGTAAAAACGCCCCGATTGAAGGGGCGTTTTTTATTTACTCAAGACCAGATTGTCTCGGTGAACCATTTCAGGCTCTGCCGCATAACCCAGTAGTTTTTCAAATTCAGCCGACGGTTTTCGGCAAATAAGCCGGGCCTCAGCGCTGGCGTAATTGGCGAGGCCACGCGCCATCTCAACGCCTGAGGCATCACGAATAGCAATCACATCACCACGAGAAAAATCGCCTTCCACACTCGTCATGCCAATGGGCAGCAGGCTCTTACCTTCATCACGCAGCTTAGTCGCCGCACCCGCATCCACCGTCACGGCACCGCGCAGCTGCAGATGGTCAGCAATCCATTGCTTGCGCGCCTGCGTTTTTTGGGTTTGCGCCACCAGCAAGGTGCCGATGGCTTCGCCAGCGCTCAGGCGCAGCATGACATCGGGCTCACGCCCCCAGGCGATCACGGTAGAGGCGCCTGAGCCTGCAGCCCGCTTGGCAGCCAGTATTTTGGTGATCATGCCGCCGCGCCCCAAGCTGGAGCCTGCGCCACCGGCCATCGCCTCCAGCAACGGGTCGCCCGCCTTGGCCTCGTGCACAAACTGGGCACTGGGGTCCTTGCGGGGATCTGCGGTGTAGAGCCCTTTTTGGTCAGTCAAAATCACCAGGGCATCTGCGTCCACCAGGTTAGCCACCAAGGCGCCCAGCGTGTCGTTGTCGCCAAATTTGATTTCATCGTTAACCACCGTGTCGTTCTCGTTGATGACCGGCACTACACCCAGCTTCAGCAAGGTTAGCAAGGTGGAACGGGCATTGAGGTAGCGCTCGCGATCGGCAAGGTCAGCGTGCGTAAGCAAGACCTGCGCACTGCCCAAGCCGTGTTGCCTGAGCTTGGTCTCGTACATTTGAGCCAGACCCATCTGGCCAACGGCGGCGGCAGCTTGGAGTTCGTGAATGAGGTGGGGGCGATCAGTCCAACCCAAGCGCTTCATGCCCTCGGCGATGGCGCCGCTGGACACCATGATGACCTCGCAGCCCTGGCGCACCAACAAGGACATCTGGCGACACCACTCTCCAATGGCCTGCTCATCGAGACCGCGACCTTCATTGGTCACTAGGCTGGAGCCTACCTTAACAACAATCCGACGCGCATCACGCAAGGCGTGAGAACCAGTTTCAATAGTCATTTAGGCCTCTAGCCCTCGTTTAGATTGCTTAAGAAGCTCTTATTTATGTAGCATCAAAGTGCGTCAGGAAGCACCGTAAAACGAGGATCGATCTCCTCGGGTGTCTGCTCAGCCTTTTGTTGGGCTTTGACGTGCTGGTAAATAATTTTGATCAGCGATTCGCAACCTTCACGGGTCAGTGCCGAAATCTCAAACACCGGGCCCTTGAACTTCAAACGCTTAACCACGTCTTTGACCAAAGCAGCGCGGTCTTCCAGCGGCACCATGTCGAGCTTGTTCAGCACCAACCAGCGCGGTTTGGCGTACAGGGCAGGGTCGTATTTTTTGAGCTCATTGACGATGGCCTTGGCCTGCGCCACCACATCAACCGCGTCATCAAACGGCGCCATGTCAATCACATGCAACAGCAAACGTGTGCGCTGCAAGTGGCGCAAAAAGAGGTGTCCCAGGCCCGCGCCTTCAGATGCACCCTCGATCAAACCGGGCAAGTCAGCCACCACAAAGCTCTGCTCAGGGCCGACGCGCACCACACCCAAATTGGGGTGCAAGGTGGTAAAGGGGTAGTCAGCAATGCGGGGGCGCGCGTTTGAAATGGCAGAAATCAAAGTCGACTTACCGGCGTTGGGCATGCCCAACAGGCCGACGTCAGCCAGCACCTTGAGTTCCAGTTTCAACTCGTGCTTTTCACCGGGCCAACCCGGTGTTTTTTGGCGCGGTGCGCGGTTGATCGCACTTTTGAAACGCATATTGCCAAAGCCACCGTCACCGCCCTTGGCAATCGTGATGACCTCGCCCGGGGTGATCAACTCAAACAAGACCTCGCCGGTCTCAGCGTCGGTAATGATGGTGCCCACCGGCATTTTCAAAATAATATCATCGCCAGCAGCGCCGAACATGTCTGAGCCCATGCCGTGCTCCCCGCGCTTGGCGTGGTGCCGGCGGGAAAAGCGGTAATCAACCAGGGTATTGAGGTTGGGATCTGCCACGGCAAACACGTGACCGCCACGGCCACCGTCGCCACCGTTGGGGCCGCCAAACTCTTTGTATTTCTCATGCCGAAACGAGACGCAACCAGCGCCTCCATCGCCGGCGGCGATATCAATATAGGCTTCGTCAACGAATTTCATGATCAGCTTTCATTTTTACTTCAATGCGCCAGGGTGCCTAATCTCGCATTGAACTAAAAACGCAATCAGGCTTATAAACGAAAAACCCCGCGCACAGCGCAGGGTCTCTTTGGGAGTTCCCAGCAAATTAAGCCGAGACAACACTCACCGTGTGCTTGTTCATTGAACCTTTGATAGCAAACAGCACGTGGCCGTCTGTCAAAGCAAACAAGGTGTGGTCCTTGCCAATACCGACATTGGTACCGGGGTGGAATTTGGTACCGCGTTGGCGAACGATGATGGCGCCTGCGCCGATCAACTCACCACCGAATTTTTTAACACCAAGCATTTTGGGCTTTGAGTCGCGCCCATTTCGCGTAGAGCCGCCGCCTTTTTTCTGTGCCATGACCTGTGCCCGTTAAGCCGCGCTAGCGCCGATCAGCAGTTC
>CAIMHL010000216.1 GCA_903840825.1 uncultured beta proteobacterium | reverse complement strand
TGAACTCTTGTCTAGCAGGTGGCTAGAAGCTGGAGTCTGATATGTTGCCTTATTGGTTTTTATTATTTATACCCGCTTGGTTGGCGCTTTCGCGTTTGCAGCCGTCAATAAGCCTCGCCGAGCGTTGGTCTGCAGCATGGCTGGCCATGTTTGCATTGTTGGTGTTAATGATCGGACTGCGGCATCAAGTAGGCGGTGATTGGGGGAACTACCTGCCCAAAGTTTTGACCGCTTCGTATATGACCCTCACAGAGGCCGTAACCACCGGAGACCCTGCTTATGGCTTGTTGAATTGGCTGGCAGCAAAGACGGGGCTTGGTATTTATTTGGTAAATACGCTTGCCGCCGGCGTTTTCAGTTGGGGCTTGCTGGTGTTTTGTCGTGCACAGCCGCGCCCTTGGTTGGCTTTGGTAGTTGCCATCCCTTATTTGGTTACCGTAGTAGCCATGGGCTACACCCGACAAGCGGCAGCAATTGGCTTCGCAATGCTGGCGCTGGTAGCCCTGTCAAACCTTAAAATTTTACGTTTTGTTGTGTTTATCGTACTAGCGGCTACTTTTCACAAAACGGCGGTGATCTTGTTGCCGCTGGCAGTACTGGCAGGCACAAAACGCAAGCTCTGGACGGCGTTTTGGGTGGGGCTTACATTTGTGCTTTTTTTCATACTTTTGCTGCAGGAGTCGGTAGAGGCACTGCAGTCTGGCTACATCGATGCGCAATACCAGTCGCAAGGTGCGGCTGTGCGTTTGGCCATGAACGCCGTGCCAGCTGTGCTTTTCTTAAGGTTTCGTCGCCGTTTTGTGATGCCTCAGACTGAACGTACTTTCTGGATTTGGATGTCCTTGGGCGCGCTGGCTTTTCTGGTGTTGCTGAAGGCAGTTCCATCATCTACGGCTGTTGACCGTATTGCCCTGTATTGGATTCCGATTCAGTTGTATGTGCTGTCTCGTCTGCCCAATGCACTGGGCAAACCGAATGGCCGCAATGCCGTTTTAGTTTATGGGGTGGTGGCTTACAGCGCAGTGGTGCTGTTTGTTTGGCTGGTGTTTGCGTCCCATGCCCATTCCTGGCTGCCTTACCAGTTTTATCCTTGGGTAGCGTTGTTGCGTTGAGCTTGTGAAAATTATTCTCTTCGCCAACACCGAGTGGTATCTATTCAACTTTCGCCTCTCCCTGGCCAAGTCGCTGCAGGCGCAGGGGCATGAGGTGCTGCTGATCTCGCCGCCCGGCGAGTATGGGGCGCGCTTGCAGGCGCTGGGCTTTCGGTGGGAGGCACTGCCTATGGACCGCAAAAGCCTGAACCCGCTGCAAGAGTTGCGCTTGCTCATTCACCTGTGCAGGCTCTACAGACGAGAGCAACCCACGTTGGCGCACCACTTCACCATCAAGTGCGTGGTGTATGGCTCTATTGCCGCGTTGGTGGCGCGCGTGCCTGCGCGGATCAATGCAGTGGCCGGCATGGGTTATGTGTTTACCAATCAAGCGCTGAAGGCTCGGCTGCTGCGTCCAGTGGTGCGCGGGCTGATGCGGCTGGTGTTGAATGGCCGGGGTGCGCGGCTGATTTTGCAAAACAAAGACGACATGGCCGCATTTGCCCAAGCTGGGCTGGCCAGGCCTGAGCTGACGCGCTTGGTGATGGGCTCGGGGGTGGATTTGGCGCGTTTTACGCCCCGTGCGCAGCCCGCCCAAATTGGGCATGCTGCACAACCCACGCGCGTTCTGCTGGCTGCCCGGCTGCTGTGGGACAAGGGCATTGCCGAGTATGCCCAAGCAGCGCGCCTGCTAAAAGCGAAGGGGCTGCCGGTGCGCTTCTTGCTGGCCGGTTCGCCCGACCCCGGCAACCCAGCCGCTATTTCTCAGGCCACGCTGGATAGCTGGCAATCAGAGGGATTGATTGACTTGTTGGGCCAGGTGAGCAATATGGCGACCTTGTTTGCCAGCGTAGACATAGTGGTACTACCCAGCTACCGCGAGGGCCTGCCCAAAAGCCTGATAGAAGCCGCAGCCTGCGCCTTGCCCTTGGTCACCACCGATGTGCCGGGTTGTCGCGAAGTAGTCACGCATGAGGTAGACGGCCTGATGGTTCCCGTGAAAGACGCCAATGCCCTGGCCAACGCCATTGAGCGCCTGCACCTTAACCCCGTTTGGGCCAGCCAATTGGGGCTCGCCGCCAGACAAAAGGCCATCGCCGAGTTTGACGAGCGCATAGTGATTGAGAAAACGCTTGCGGTGTACGAGGAGTTGCTTGAGGCAAGTAGGTAGTCCCTGCTGAAGCGTCTCCGGTTTCGTTGGAGCGGCGCCCTCGCCGCGAATGCCTCCGCCGGTAAAAGTATTGGACGGCGGCCATTCGCGGCGAGGCGCCGCTCCTACGGGTAC
>CAIMHL010000215.1 GCA_903840825.1 uncultured beta proteobacterium | reverse complement strand
GTCTCGTGCAGGGTAGTTCTTCAACAACATTTGTCGGTAGTTTTCCCAGCCCTCGTTGGTGCCGCCACGTTCTGCGTTGGTGAGATCAAACATATGGTTGATGCGCTCGGGGGTGTAGGTGTTCCAAGCAGCGAACACCAGCAGGTGTGAGCCTTCGGTGATTTGCGCTTGGTTGTTTGCTGCGGCTTGAATTTGTGTGCGGATATCTTTGTTGGTGACCAAGATGATTTCAAAGGGTTGCAGGCCGCTGGAGGTTGGGGCCAAGCGAGCAGCTTCAATGATGCGATCTACTTTGTCTTGGGGGACGGCCTTGGAAGCGTCCATTTTTTTGGCTGCATAGCGCCATTGCATTTTGTCTAGAAGTAGGGACATCTGTTTTCCTTTGATGGCCATTATCGCCTTAGCCTCGGGCCAAGGTGACGCCACCGTCCACCACCAAGGTATGACCCACCACATAGTCGCTGGCGTTGCTGGACAAATAGATGGCAGCAGCTGCCATGTCTTCGTCTTTGCCGATACGACGAGCAGGAATGGTTTGCGCGGTGGCGTCACCATGGTCCCGCGCTTCGCGGTTCATCTCAGAGGCAAAAGCCCCAGGGGCGATGGCGTTGACGCAAATACCGTCTTTGATCATCTCTAACGACATGCGCTTGGTCAGGTGGATGACACCAGCTTTGCTGGCGGAGTAGGAGTAGGTTTCCCATGGGTTAACCGAGATGCCGTCAATCGATGCGATGTTGATGATCTTGCCGCGCTTCGCCTTGATCATTTCGCGGCCCAACGCCTGCGCGCACAAAAATGGCGCGGTGATATTGAGGTCCAATACCTGCTGCCAACGGTCAAGCGGCATATCTTCCGGCGGCGCCACCCACGCGCGGCCTGCGTTGTTCACCAGCACGTCGACGCGACCGAATTTTTTCAGCACCGCATCTTTCATCGCCTCGACCTGATCGGCTTTCGTCACGTCGCAGCCGACGGCGAGCGCCTTGACGCCAATTTTCTCTATCTCGTGCGCCGCCGCCTCGCAGTTTTCGAGCTTGCGCGAGGAGATCACGATGTGCGAGCCCGCCTCCGCCAGTGCATGCGCCATCTGCAGACCGAGGCCGGTCGCGCCGCCGGTAATCACGCTCACGCGGCCTTCCAGACTCATCAATTGCTGAACTGTCGCCACTTCTTCACCTCTCACTCTGTGTACTGGGCTATCGAAAAACTCAATCTTGAACCGCGAAGGACGCAAAGGACACGAAGGTAGAAGCAAACCAAAAACAATAACTACAAGAATACTGCTTTCCCGGTTTTCCTTTGCGCCCTTTGCGTCCTTTGCGGTTCCAGGTTTAAGCTTTAATTGTCTTTCAATATCTGCGCAGCAATGATGTTGCGCTGGATTTCGGAAGTGCCTTCGTAGATGCGCACGATGCGCGCGTCGCGGTAGGTCGTTTCGATGCCCGCCTCGCGCATGTAACCCATGCCGCCGTGGATCTGCACCGCGGCATCGACCACTTTGCCGAGCGCTTCGGTTGCATAAAGTTTCGCCATCGCGGCTTCGAGCGTGCCACGTTCCCCGCTCATCAGCGTATCTATGCCGCGTCGCGTCAGCAAACGCGCCGCGTCACGCTGGACCGCCATGTCCGCGAGCATCCACTGCAACCCCTGGTACTCGGCAAGCTTGTGGCCGCCCTGGCTGCGCACTTTCATGTAATCGGCGCTGCGGGCAATCAGCTTGTCCATCATGCCGCAGCAGCGCGCGGCGACGGTGACGCGCCCGGCAGTTAGCGTCTTCAACGCCT
>CAIMHL010000214.1 GCA_903840825.1 uncultured beta proteobacterium | reverse complement strand
CCAGCGCAAAGGGCAAGCTGAGCATGCCCAACAACGTGGACAGCGTCACCAGGCCCGCCACGTACGCACCGTCATACCCCATCTTGGCGGCCAGCACATAGCAACTTGACGCCGTGGGCAGGGCCGAGAAGGCCAGCAGCATGGTGGTTTGTACCGGGTCCAGATGAAACAAGCGCGAAAAACCAAAAGCCACTAGCGGCAACAAGAAATGGCGAATACCGAGCACCGCCACTGCCAGCGTTTTGGCGCGGCTGAGCGCACCAAACTGCATGCCAGCGCCCGCGGCCATCAGGCCCATCGCCAATGAGGCTGCGCCAATGCGGGTCACCGTGGGCTCGATCCACACCGGCAGGGTGAAGCCGAGCAAATTAGCAGCAAGACCCGAGGCGGTGCCAATGATGAGGGGGTTGCGGATGAGTTCGCGCAAAAAACCGCGCTGTGCATGGCGCGCCATCGGCCACACGGCGCCCACGTTAAAAAGCGGTACACAGACCCCGATCAGCACCGCAATCATGAGCAGGCCTTGTGGGCCAGCCAGGCGGTCTGCCAGCGCCAGGCCAATGAAGGAGTTGAACCGAAACGCGACCTGGGCGCTGGCAGCGTGGTCGCGCCGGGGAATGCGCTTGCCCAGCCAGGGCCAGTAGGGGAGCGAGTAGGCCAGCGCAATGCCCGTGAGCCCCATGGCCCAGCCTGCGCCAATCAAGCTGGAGGCCGCTCGTAAATCCAGCGGGCTTTTCACAATCGAGTGAAACAGCAGCACAGGAAAAAAGAGGTAATAAACCAGCGATTCAGTCGGCTCCCAAACCTTGCGGTTGAGGGCGGTATAGCGGCACACCAGGTAGCCGCACAAAATCAGGGAAAAGTCGGGGAAAAGGAGTTGGGCGTAATTCACCCGGTGAGAATACCAGCCGCCCACACCAAGAGCGGGGTCGCGTGAGGGTTTGCACCTACCGATGGCCGCCGGTGAGGCACCTTCGGGACTGTAAACTAATTGATTGTGTCAACGCCGCAGGGCCTTCAAGGAAAAACATCATGTTTCGTCGCACCACCCTGGCCTTAAGTCTTCTCCTGATCTCAGGCGCCGTGCTGGCGCAAGGCTACCCTAACAAAGTGATCAAGCTGCAAATTCCGTTTGCACCGGGCGGCACCACCGACATTATTGCCCGCACCATTTCTGACGCGTTGGGCAAAGCCCTGGGCCAGACGGTGATCGTGGAGAACAAGGCCGGTGGCGGCGGACTTATTGGCGCCAATGAGACGGCTAAGGCCGCCCCGGATGGCTATTCGCTGGGCATGGCCACGGTGTCCACCACAGCGGCCAATCCGGCCATCAACCCCAAAACGCCCTATAACCCGCTGACCGACTTCACCCCCATCATCAACATTGCCGCCACGCCCAACGTGATTGCGGTGCACCCCAGTTTCCCGGCCAAAGACTACAAAGGCTTCTTGGCAGAGCTGAAGAAGAGTCCGGGCAAGTACTCGTATTCTTCGTCCGGCACGGGCGGTATCGGCCACTTGCAAATGGAGCTGTACAAAAACATGAGCAGCACGTTTGTGACGCACATTCCCTACCGCGGCGCAGGCCCAGCCCTGAACGACACCGTAGCCGGCCAAGTGCTGATGACGTTTGACAACCTGCCCTCGGCTTTGCCGTTTATCCAGAGCGGCCGCCTCGTCGCCATTGCCGTGGCCGCACCCCAGCGCCTGACGCAGTTGCCCAATATCCCCACCTTCAAGGAGCTGGGGCTGGAGCCGGTGAACCGCATGGCCTATTACGGGATTTATGGCCCCAAAGGCATGCCGCGTGACATCGTGGACAAAATCAACGCCGGCGTGCGCAAAGCGCTGGAAGACCCAGCCGTGAAAAAGCGGATTGAAGACACGGGCTCCATCATCATTGCCAATACGCCTGAGCAGTTTGCCGCGCAAATTGCCGCCGAGTTTGACGTCTACAAAAAAGTGGTGGAAACCGCCAAGCTTAAGCTCGATTGAACCCGCTATTTCCCCTCAAAGACTCGTCTATTGACGCCTTTATTGACGCTTTGTGGTTAGAGGAGGGCTTGTCCAAAAACACCCTCTCGGCCTATAGGCGCGACTTAACGCTGTATGCGGCCTGGCTCACGCCCCAGGGCCGGGGCTTGGAGGCCACGGTTGAGGCCGACCTGAATGGCTACTTTTCAGCCCAGCACGCCAGCACCAAAGCCACCACGGCCAACCGCCGTCTAACCGTTTTCAAGCGCTACTTTCGTTGGGCCTTTCGCGAGCGACTGATCCCCGCCGATCCCACCCTTAAATTGCAGGCGGCCAAGCAGGCACTGCGCGTGCCCAAAAGCCTGACCGAAGCCCAGGTTGAGGCCTTGCTGTGGGCGCCTGACACGCAAACCGCTCTGGGCGTGCGTGACCGCACCATGCTGGAGCTGATGTATGCCAGCGGACTGCGCGTGAGCGAGTTGGTGACGCTCAAGGTGTTCAATGTGAGCCTCTCGGACAACGTGTTGCGGGTGTTTGGCAAAGGCAACAAAGAGCGCCTGGTGCCTTTTGGCGAGGTGGCCAGCTTGTGGTTGACGCGGTATCTAAAGGAAGCTCGGCACGAGTTGCTGGGGGCTAAGCAGACCGAAGACTTATTTGTGACCTACCGCGGCATCAAAGCGGGTACGGCCATGAGTCGGGTGATGTTTTGGTTGATTGTGAAAAAGCACGCCTTGGGCGCCGGCATGCCGCCCACGCTGTCCCCCCACACCCTGCGCCACGCGTTTGCCACGCATTTGCTGAACCACGGCGCCGACCTGCGTGCCGTGCAAATGCTGCTGGGCCACGCCGATATCTCCACCACCACCATCTACACCCACGTCGCCCGAGAGCGCCTCAAAGTCTTGCACGCGCAACACCACCCGCGCGGTTAGGCTGCACACCAAAAGACATGCCTCCGTACAATTCGTGCTTATTGAAAAACGGAGTCAACATGGCAATTTATGAACTTGACGGTTTAATTCCCCAAATTGCTGACTCGGCCTGGGTGGCCGACAGTGCCCAAGTGATAGGGAATGTCGAGTTGGCGCAAGACGTCAGCATCTGGTTTGGCACCGTGATCCGGGGCGACACGTCTACCATCAGCATTGGGGCGCGCACCAACATTCAGGATGGCAGCGTGCTGCACGCCGATGTCGGCATGCCGCTGGTGCTGGGCAGCGACGTGACGGTAGGCCACAAGGTCATGCTGCACGGCTGCACGGTGGGTGACGGCTCCTTGATTGGTATTGGCGCGGTGGTGCTCAATGGTGCCAAAATTGGTAAAGGCTGTCTGGTGGGGGCCGGCTCATTAGTGACCGAGGGCAAAGAGTTTCCCGATGGCTCGATGATCATGGGCAGTCCGGCCAAGGTGGCCAGGCAACTGACCCCCGAGCAACTGAGTGGCCTGATGCAAAGTGCCCAGCACTATGTGGACAACGCAAAGCGTTATCGCACGGGGCTGAGCAAAATTGCTTAATTGCTTAATTGCCGCATGCCTAATTTTTTATTGTTTTGTCTTTGACTGGAAAAAGTGCGTGTCTGAAGTTCACAAGTTTTTATTTGACGGTTTGCCGGTTCGCGGTGTGTTGGTGCGTTTGACCGATGCCTGGGTCGAGATTTTGCGTCGCAGGGCATCTTCAGGTGCTTCTGGTGCATACCCCTTGCCGGTGCAAAACCTGTTGGGCGAGATGGTGGCCGCAGCCACGCTGATGCAGTCCAACATCAAGTTCAACGGCTCCCTGATCTTGCAGGTGTTTGGCGATGGGCCGGTGAAGCTGGCGGTGGTGGAGGTGCAACCCAATTTTGGCGTGCGGGCCACAGCCACGGTGCTGGGTGAGGTGGCGATTGATGCCACGCTCAGTGCGATGGTGAATGTGAACAACGATGGCAAATGCGCTATCACGCTCGACCCGCTAACCCGGTTTCCCGGGCAGCAACCCTACCAGGGCGTCGTGCCCTTGTTTGACGATGAACATGAAAAACTGGAAAAATTGAGCGCTGTTCTGGAGCACTACATGCTGCAAAGCGAGCAGCTGGACACCACGCTGGTGTTGGCGGCTGACGGCGAGGTGGCGGCTGGGTTGCTGATTCAGCGCCTGCCGATGGCTGGCTCCGGTAATCTGGCCGGCAGCATGGTGAGCCAGGAAAACGAGGACGAGATTGGCGTCAACGAGCACTACAACCGCATTGCCATTCTGGCCTCTACCCTCAAGCGCGAAGAGCTGTTGACCTTGGATGTTGACACTATTTTGCGTCGCCTGTTTTGGGAAGAGTCGATCACGCGCTTTGAGCCCTTGACGGGTGACGTGGCGCCCCATTTCTCGTGTACTTGCAGCCGTGAGCGCGTCAGTGCCATGATTTTGGGGCTGGGCGTGGCCGAGGCTGAAAGCATCATTGCCGAGCGTGGCGATATTGAGGTGGGCTGCGAGTTTTGCGGCATCAAATACAACTTTGACCCGATTGATGCAGCGCAAATTTTTCTGCCCCAAGAGGGCGTGGTTCCGCCCTCAACCGGCGTTCAATAAGGCGGGTTTTTCAGCAACCCGGTGAAAAGGGCGCGCTCGCAGGCGGGGTCGCTGCAGTTTTCACAGTGGGTGTGCCAGTAGATCAGTGGGTTGGCGTCTTGGCTGGCCTTCAAGCCGGGTTTCTTGAGGGCGCTCAAGGCGCGCAGGGCGGCTGACAACCGGTCGAGCCCCTGGCCATACACCACCGAGAAGGGCAACTTTGCGCTGGTCAGCAAGCTGCGTAGTCCGGCGTCTTGCACTTCTTGGGTGCACAGCGTCGTTGTGCCCGTGAGGCCCAAGTCCAATCCGCAGATCAGCGTTAATTCAAAATTTTGGTGACGGTCTGTCGCGTCATTCAGTGCGGCCGAATTGGGGGCGTTCTGGTGAGCCACGAGGGCGGCCATCAGTGGTGGCGCATCAAAAAAAAGGCAGCTTATGATCGGGTTGGTGCGAGAGGCGTGTTGCGTGAGTTCACGGCTAAGCTGAGTTTTGCCGCTTCGGTCTGCGCCCATGATGGCAATTTTAAAAGGCATCATCAGTGAAACGTCAGTCGCGTCGTTCAGGGCAAATTACTTGTTGATTTGCACGTAAATCTCATTGGGCTTGACCATGCCCAGCTCATGGCGGGCTTTTTCTTCCACCATTTCAAGGCCTTCCTTGAGGTCACTCACCTCCGCTTCAAGCCGCTCGTTGGCTTGCCTAGCGTTTTTGTTGCTGAGCTGCTGGTCCGCTAGGGCTTGTTCCATGCGGGTGACTGCGGGCAGGCTGCCCCGGCCAAACCACAGTTGCGCGTGAAGAATCACGAGCAGTGTGGTCAGGGCGGCCAGAACCAAGCGATTGCCCACAGGCAGAGCAGATTAGCGGAGGTTGTAGAACGCAGCGCGGCCAGGGTAGGTGGCGATATCACCCAGGTCTTCTTCTATGCGAAGCAGTTGGTTGTATTTGGCCATGCGGTCAGAGCGGCTCAAAGAACCCGTTTTGATCTGGCCCGCATTGGTACCCACAGCGATGTCGGCAATGGTGGAGTCTTCAGTCTCGCCCGAGCGGTGGCTGATGACGGCGGTGTAGCCGGCGCGCTTGGCCATCTCGATGGCGGCAAACGGTTCGGTCAAGGTGCCGATTTGGTTGATCTTGATCAGGATCGAATTGGCAATGCCTTTGTCGATGCCTTCTTTCAGGATCTTGGTGTTGGTGACAAACAGGTCGTCGCCGACGATTTGCACTTGCTTGCCCAAACGGTCAGTGAGGAGTTTCCAGCCGTCCCAGTCGTTCTCGGCCATGCCGTCTTCAATGCTGATGATGGGGTATTTATCGACCCAGGTGGCCATCATGTCGATCCACTCGGCCGAGGTCAGTGTCAGGCCTTCACCTTCCAGGTGATATTTGCCGTCTTTGTAGAACTCGCTGGCCGCGCAGTCCAGACCGAGGGCAATTTGCTCACCGGCCACAAAACCGGCTTTGTCGATGGCTTCCAGAATCAGCAAAATGGCCGCTTCGTGGCTGGCTACATTGGGGGCAAAGCCGCCCTCATCACCGACGGCCACGCTCATGCCTTTGTCGTGCAAAATTTGCTTGAGGGCGTGGAACACTTCAGCACCGTAACGCACCGCTTCGCGGAAGCTGGGCGCGCCCACGGGGATGATCATCAGCTCTTGCAAATCGAGGTTGTTGTTGGCGTGGGCGCCGCCGTTGACCACGTTCATCATCGGCACGGGCATCATGTTGGCGCTCATGCCACCAAAATAACGGTATAAAGGTAAGCCAGACTCTTCAGCCGCCGCGCGAGCCACAGCCATAGACACGGCCAACATGGCGTTGGCGCCCAAGCGGGATTTGTTCTCGGTGCCGTCCAAGTCAATGAGTGTTTGATCCAAGAAGGCTTGTTCGGAGGCATCAAGGCCCAGCACGGCTTCAGAGATTTCGGTGTTGATGTATTCAACCGCTTTGAGTACGCCTTTGCCGAGGTAGCGGCTCTTGTCCCCATCGCGCAGTTCAATGGCTTCGCGGCTGCCGGTGGAAGCGCCAGACGGCACAGCGGCACGGCCCATCGTGCCGGATTCAAGGAGAACGTCGCACTCCACGGTGGGGTTTCCGCGGGAATCCAGAATTTCACGACCGACGATGTCAACAATTGCGCTCATTGG
>CAIMHL010000213.1 GCA_903840825.1 uncultured beta proteobacterium | reverse complement strand
GATCTCGTGCTGGCTGTGGCCGATCTCATCGCCTGCGCACAGCATTGGCGTGCCTTGTGCCAACAGCGTGGTGGCCAGCAGCGCGCGTTGCAGCCGCCCCCGCAGCGCGTTCACTTGCGCATCGTCGGTGGGGCCTTCGATACCGCAATTGAAGCTGAGGTGGTGACCATGGCCGTCGCGGTTGTGCTCGCCATTGGCCAGGTTGTGGCGCTGGTTAAAAGTGACCAGGTCACGCAAAGTGAACCCGTCGTGCGACACCACGTAGTTGATCGACTCCGCCGGCGCGCGCCGCTGTGCTCGGTACAGGTCGGCAGAGGCGCATAGCCGCATGGCAAAGTCGCCACGCGTGGTGTCGGGCTTTTCGGCATGCAGCCAAAAGCGGCGTTGGTCGTCGCGGAAGCGGTCGTTCCACTCCATCCAACCGCGTGGGAAGCCACCCACCTGGTAGCCCCCGGGGCCAATATCCCAGGGCTCGGCCACCATCTTTACGCGCGACAAAACCGGGTCCTGCGCCAGCGCTGTGAAAAACGCGTGCTCGCGGTTGAAGCCGTGGTCGCCCCGGCCCAGCACGCTGGCCAGGTCGAACCGGAATCCGTCGACATGCATTTCGGTAACCCAGTAGCGCAGACTGTCCAGCACCAGTTGGCGCACATGCGCCTGGCGCGTGTCCAGCACATTGCCGCAGCCGCTGTAGTTTTCGTAATGCGCCATGGACCGTGGTGGCAGGCGGTAGTAGCTGGCGTTGTCCAGCCCCCGAAAGCTGATCGTGGGTCCATCGGCGTCGGACTCTGCAGTGTGGTTGTAGACCACGTCCAGAATCACCTCGATTCCGGCTTGGTGCAGCGCCTTGACCATGGCCCGAAATTCATCGCGCGGGCTCAGGCCACCGGCCAGGCTGGCGAGCCCAGGGCTGGCGCAAAAAAAGGCAAGGCTGTTGTAACCCCAATAATTGGACAGCCCGAGATTGACCAGGCGCTCCTCGTCCAGCGCCAGGTGCACCGGCAACAAGCTCACGGTGGTGATGCCCAAACGCTGCAAGTGGGCGACTGACGATGCATGGCCCAAGCCGGCGTAGGTGCCGCGCGCCTGCGCCGCAATGTCGGTGTTGCGTTTGGAGAATCCCTTGACGTGCAACTCGTACAGAACGCACTCTGCCAGCGGGATGTGGGGCGGATGGTCATCGCCCCAGTCGTAGTTGTCGTCCACTACGCGCGCCTTGAGCGCCACGGCGGCGTTGTCCCTTGTGTCCGGGACCAAGATGTTGCTGCGGTCGTGGCCGAACTGTTCGACACGCCATTCAAACTCTCCCACTGTTTCGCGGGCGTAGGGGTCCAGCAGCAGCTTGGACGCATTGAAACGGTGCCCCTTTTCGGGCTCCCACGGGCCATGGGCGCGCAGCCCGTAGACCAGGCCCGGATGTGCGTCGGGCAGGTAACCGTGCCATACGTCCTGGGTGCGGGCGGGCAAAAAATAGCGCGCTGTTTCTACTTCGCCGTTGGTGTCAAACAGGCACAGTTCGATGGCACTTGCATGGGCCGAGAAGACCGCAAAGTTGACACCTTTCCCGTCCCAGTGGGCACCCAACGGCCAGGGCTGGCCGGTGTCTGCAAGTTTCATGCTTTCCATTCAAACATGACGGTTGCCAGCGGTGGCAGGTCCAGCAGCACCGAGTGGGATTTGCCATGCCAGCCTATCGCCTGCGCAGTGGCAGTGCCCAGCGGGGTGCCGACATTGCTGCCGCCGTAGTGCACCGAATCGGTGTTGATCCGCTCGACATACGTGCCGGCAAACGGCACACCGACACGGTAGCCTTTATGCGCACTGGGGGTGAAGTTGCAAACGATCACCATACAGGTGTCGGCCTGGTTGCCGTGGCGAACAAAGGCAAGCACCGAGCGCTCGGCATCGTTGTGCTCAATCCACTCGAACCCGCCGGCAACAAAATCCTGGCTGTAGAGCGCCGGTGTATTTCGGTAAAGGTGGTTGAGGTCGCGCAGAAGGCGCTGCACGCCGTGGTGCATGGGATCGTCCAGCAGGTGCCAGTCCAGGCTCTGGTCGTGGTTCCATTCACGCTCCTGACCGAACTCGCAACCCATGAACAACAGTTTCTTTCCGGGATGGCCGAACATGAAGCCGTAATAGGCCCGCAAATTGGCAAACTTTTGCCAGCGGTCACCTGGCATCTTGTTCAGCATGGAGCCCTTGCCATGCACCACTTCGTCATGCGAAATTGGCAGTACAAAGTTTTCGCTGAATGCGTAAACCAAGCCGAAAGTCATCTCGCCGTGGTGGTGCTTGCGGTGGACCGGGTCGCGCGCCATGTAAGCCAGCGTGTCGTGCATCCAGCCCATGTTCCACTTGTAATGAAAGCCCAGACCTCCGGCATAGGTGGGGCGCGACACCGCCGGGAATGCGGTTGATTCCTCCGCCAGCGTGACCGCATCGGGACGCTGCACTCCCACCACTTCATTCATGCGCTTGAGGAAGGAGATGGTCTCCAGATTTTCACGCCCGCCATGCACATTGGGAATCCATTCGCCCTCTTTGCGGCTGTAATCGCGGTACAGCATGGATGCCACTGCATCGACCCGCAGGCCGTCCACGCCATAGCGCTCCAGCCAGTAGAGGCCGTTGCCGATCAGGAAGTTGCACACCTCGGTGCGGCCAAGGTTGTAGATCAGCGTGTTCCAGTCGTTGTGGAAACCTTCGCGCGGGTCGGCGTACTCATAAAGGTGGGTGCCATCGAAGTTGCCCAGGCCGTGTGCATCGGTGGGGAAGTGGGCTGGCACCCAGTCCAGCAAAAGGCCAATACCCGCAGCGTGGCAACGCGCCACGAACCGCACAAAACCCTGCGCATCGCCAAAGCGCGACGTCGGGGAATAAAGCCCAATGGGTTGATAACCCCAGGAGCCGTCAAAAGGGTGCTCGCTGATGGGCAACAACTCCAGGTGCGTGAAACCCATGTCTTGGGCATAGGGCACCAGATTGTCGGCAAGTTCATCCCAATTCATCCAGCGCCCGTGCCCGTCGTTGCTGCCGTCGGCAATGCGCTGCCAGGATCCCAGATGCACTTCGTAAATACTCATGGGCGCGTCCAGCGCATTGGCCCGCTTGCGGGCGTCGGAGGCTGGCACCAGTGGCGGCAACGCGCTGACCACGCTGGCAGTGGCAGGGCGCATTTCCGATTGCAGTGCGTAGGGATCGGCCCGCGATGGGAGTACATGGCCATCGGCTGCGCGAATCTGGTATTTGTAGCGGGCTCCGTAGCCGATATTCGGCAGAAACAGCTCCCACACACCGCACTCGCGGCGCAGTCGCATCGGGTGGCGGCGGCCGTCCCAGATATTGAAATCGCCAATCACGCTGACCTGCATCGCATTGGGCGCCCACACCGCAAAGCGCGTACCGGCGACTCCGTCTACCGTGACAGCAATGGAACCAAGCACTTCGTAGGGCCGCAAATGGTTGCCTTCACCCAGCAGCCAGATGTCCAGATCACTCAGTACCGGACCAAACCGGTACGGGTCGTCCAGCGTGCCTTGATTGCCATCGGGCCACGCCACATGGATTCGGTAGCCGTCAGCTGGCCGGTCTGCCAGCACCGCCTCAAAAAAACCGGCCGCATACCTTTGCACCATATCCAACAGGTGTGCGCCTGTCAGCGCATCCACCAACTGAACCTTGCGCGCCTTCGGCAAAAACACCCGCACGGCCACCCGGCCGTCCGGCTGGCCGTGCGGCCCCAGAACGGAGAAAGGATCTGCATGCGTGCCATGGCAGATTTTTTCGATGTCGTGGAGCTTCAACATGGTGGTAACCCTTTGTAACGAGGCGCTCAGTCGGCAGACTTTTGGGTATTGGGCGCAATGCGCCAGATCTGGTCGGCGTATTCCTGAATGGTCCGGTCGGAAGAAAAAATGCCCATCCCCGCCACATTCGCAATAGCGCGTGCGCCCCACTCAGCGGGTTGTCGGTAGAGTGCATCCACGCGTGATTGCGCCGCGATGTAGGAGGCATAGTCGGCGAGCAGCAGGTAGTGGTCGCCACCCCACAGCAAGGAGTCCACCAGTTCGCGGTAACGACCCGGTTCGTCGGGGGAAAAATCCCCGACGAAAATGGCATCCAGCACCGCTTTGAGCGCCGGCAAGCTTTCGTAGTAGCGCATCGGCTGGTAG
>CAIMHL010000212.1 GCA_903840825.1 uncultured beta proteobacterium | reverse complement strand
GACCCAGACAAGCCCGAAGAACGCGAAACAGCCGAGCAACTCAACCACGCGCTGGTAGCCCGTGCTTTGCGCCTGGAGGGCACTTGCACCGGTGAGCACGGCATTGGTCTGCACAAAATGGACTTCCTGCTGACCGAGACCGGCGAGGGTGCCGTGGACATGATGCGCACCATCAAACGCGCCCTGGACCCCAAGAACATCATGAACCCAGGCAAGATTTTTACGCTATAAATACAATAGCTGGTTAAGCACGCCAATAGGTCTTTAAAGGCCATAAATTTATAAATCTCCTATTTCACCCTGGGTCAGACTACTGACCCTTTACTTTGTCAACGAAAGCATCTCATGTCCGAACTCCTGCAAAAACTCCAATGGCGTTATGCCACCAAAAAAATGAACCCCGAACTGGCGGTGCCGCAAGAAAAAGTGGACCGTATTTTGGAAGCCATCCGCTTGGCCCCCACCTCCAGCGGCTTGCAGCCGTTTGAGATGATTGTGGTGACGAACAAAGCCGTGCGCGAGCAAATAAAAGCCAAGGCCCACGGCCAGGGGCAAATCACCGATGGCTCGCACCTGCTGGTGTTTGCGGCGTGGGACAACTACACCCCAGAGCGCATCAACCTGATGTATGACTTGAACGATTCCGAGCGAAATACGCGCAGCGAAACGGCTGACAACTACCGCAAGATGTTGCTGACCAACTACCCTGCGCGCGATCCGGAGGTCAACTTTCAGCACGCCGCCAAGCAAACCTACATTGGCCTGGGCATCGCCTTGACGGCCGCCGCTTTTGAAGGCGTCGACAGCACGCCCATGGAAGGGTTTGACCCCAAAGGCGTCGATGAAATTTTGGGCTTGAACGCACGCGGTTTGCGCAGCGTGGTGATCATGCCGCTGGGCTACCGTGAAGAAGCCAATGACTGGCTGGTGAATCTTAAAAAGGTACGTCGCTCCAACGCTAATTTCATCACCGAGGTGAATTAAGAAATCAGCCTTTACGGGCCTTAAAAGGCGCGCGGTAGAGCCAGACGGGGCGGCCATCCGGACAGCGCAAGGTGGCTTGCGGCTGCAGGGCCAGGGCCTCGAATTCCAGGCTGGCCAGCCAAGCACCGGGCTTGAGCTCGGCCTGGGCTTTTTCAACGGCTTTGGGCATGCTCTCAGGGCGCTGAAATAAATAAACCATGGCGTAAGGCTGCCATTCGGCCCGCCAGATGTCGCCCTGGCGAACACGCGCCCAAGGGCAGCGCAGGGCGCACAGGGCGCGCAACAACCAGCTCCACTCCAACCCGTGCAAAACAGCTTCGGGGTAGGCCTCACGCAGGGCTTTCAGGCCATCACCCAAACCACAACCAGCATCCAGCACCCACGCGCCCTTGGGCAGGCGCACTTGCCGGGCCAGGTCGCGCAGGGCGTGCGCCGGGGTGGGAAACAGCGGCGCATCGTGCCAGGCATTCAAAGGGTAAATCAGCAACAGTAAAGCCAGGGGCAACAACCAGGCCCAACCTGGCAAAGCCACTGCGCCTGAAAGCGACAGCGACAAGGGAAAGCCCACGCCAGTCGCAAAGCGACGCCACCAAGTGCCCGCCAAAATACTAAAACCAATGCCCAGCGCGGTGGCGCACAGCAGGGCCAGCAGGGCCGTGCTGCCCAGCTTTTGCAGCGCCACAAACAAAGCCCAGGCACCCGCCCACGCCAGCAAGGCGGGCAAAGGCCAGCGCAAGCGTGCTAACAGCGTGGTCAAGGCCTGATGCGTGCGCTTTAGCGCACGGCGCCTCGGGTGAGCTTGTCGATCAGGCCGTTGAGCTCGTCGAGTGAACCAAACTGGATGCTGAGCTCCCCCATTTCTTCAAAGCGCCCAGCGCGTTTGACGCGCTTTTTAACCCGCACTTCAACCGCAGCCGTGAGCAAGTCTGACAACTCTTCTTCCACACGCTTGATGTCGCGCGACTTCTCGGGGCGCGGTTTGACGGAGGTCAGCGTGAAATCGGCACTGAGCTTTTTGACCAAACTCTCGGCTTCACGAACCGACATTTTTTTGGCCGCAATCTGGTTGGCTGCAGTGATTTGGGTGGCGCGGTCCAAGCTGAGTAAAGCACGGGCGTGGCCCATGTCGAGGTCACCGGCCATCAGCATGGTTTGCACGGGTTCGACCAGGTTCAAAAGCCGCAGCAGATTGCTGGCTGCACTGCGTGAACGCCCCACGGCCTGGGCAGCCTGCTCGTGGGTGTGGCCAAACTCTTT
>CAIMHL010000211.1 GCA_903840825.1 uncultured beta proteobacterium | reverse complement strand
GTCCGGTGGCTTTGGCTTTGTTCATTTTTCTGTTCCCCGCGCCATCGCGCTCAATGCGGGCGTTAGCCATGCACATGGTCAGCACCGGGTGCGCACCATGGGCGAGTTGTTCGTTCAGCAGCAGCTCTTCAAGCCGGTCAATCGCCGGGGCCATGTCTTTGAAGCCTTGGCCAAAGGGCAGCAGCGGCAAGTCCAACCCGATCTCATCGAGCTCTTTCTTGAGCAAATCAAAGCGCCAGCGGTCAAAACCCAGGGCTGCCACCTCGCAGTCACTGAGCAGCTCTGCCATGTCACGCGCTACCGCCTCGTAATCAACGGCTGCCCCCGGGATGGCACGGATCAAACCTTGGGACTCCCACACGTCATATGGGGCGCGGTCACGTTTGGCCCTCTCATGCAGGCCTTTGGCCGGGGTCCAAAAGATGGCCTTGACGTGCCACTTGTCCCGAAAGGCGATCATCACCATGGCGGTCAGGTCAGTCTTGGCCGACAAGTCCAGGCCGACATAGACTGGTTCTTCGTAAAACACCCGGTCATCGGGCTCAGCGGCATTGAGCAGCCAGATGCTGCGTGAGATAAAGGGCGCCATCATCTCCACCCGCTGGTTGAGCACCAGGTTTCGGAAGGTCGGCTCAAAGGACGGCATGCGCTGGGCACGCTCGGCTTGCTCCTGGACATCGGCCAAGCTGCGAAACTTGCCCAAGGCCGGGTTGGCGGCGCGCCAGGCGCTGGCATCCGTCAAGGCGCAGTCCTTGGCACCCTCAAACAGGTGCGACACGATGCGCGGGTCTTGGGAAGCCTTGGCATCATCAAGCCACAGACTGAGCAAGTCGCCATCGTTGGGCGCTTGGGTGCTGATCACCATCAGCAAGGGGCAGGCATGGGCGCCTTGGGAGGTGGTGATGGCATCAACAAAGTCAGACTGGGGCCCACGCACTTGGCCCAGCTCATCCAGGATGGCCAACACCGGGGACAGACCGTGCGCGGTCTTGCCTTCCGCGCTGATGGCGCGGTACTCGGTGTTCAAAGGAATGCCAATGAGCTTCTTGCTGCTGGGCACCTCGCGGATGATGGCGCGCAAGGCCGCTGACTGCGCCACCATCTTGCTGGCCAGGTCATAGACGATGGCCGCTTGTTCACGCGACAAAGCACCGCTAATGATTTGAGCGTTGCGCTTGGCCTCCGGTCCGACTAAGTGCACCAGCACCAGGCAGGCAATCAAGGCCGTTTTACCGTTCTTGCGCCCAATCGACAAATAGGCGCGCCGGGTACCGCCCGGGTTGGGGTTGGCGTAGACCGCGCGGATGAAGTCCTTTTGGAACTTCTCCAGCACAATGGCCTGGCCCACCTTGGCGCCACTGGGGATGAGGCAGTAGTGCTCGATAAAGCGGATGACCCGTGTGCCACGGTTGGATGGGGTGGCCACGTGCGACGCCTCTCAGAGCTTCAGGTGGACGCCACCTGGGGCAAGGCCGCCAGCAGCCGGTGCGCCAACTCCAGCGGCAGAACCGCCAACTCGACCACGTCGAACTTGTCCGGCTGGGCGCAGCTAAACAGTCGCGTGTTGGCCTTTTTTTTATGGGTGTACAAGCCCCCTTCTACCGGCATGCCATCATGGCGGTGAACAACAGCCCATCGGGTGCAGACGCCCTTCATGGGGCGCTGGCCAAGGTATCGTCCCCTTCAATCGCCGCAAACGTCATGCCACTGGCCTCCAGCGTGGCCGCGTCACCGGTGAAGTCCTGCCAGCGCCGGATGATGACATCGCAGTACTTGGGGTCGAGCTCCATCACCCGGGCTAAGCGGCCGTACTTGTGGGCGGCAATCACCGTGGTGCCCGAGCCGCCAAAGCTGTCGAGCACGATGTCACTGCCCTTGGTGTTGTTGAGCAACTGGTACTCAAACAGCTCCACGGGCTTCATGGTCGGGTGCTCACTATTGCGCGTGGG
Organism: uncultured beta proteobacterium; assembly: GCA_903840825.1. Classification (GTDB taxonomy): domain Bacteria; phylum Pseudomonadota; class Gammaproteobacteria; order Burkholderiales; family Burkholderiaceae_C; genus Rhodoferax. The sequence goes on along the minus strand of CAIMHL010000211.1, from coordinate 2 downwards.
CT
>CAIMHL010000210.1 GCA_903840825.1 uncultured beta proteobacterium | reverse complement strand
GCCGTGTTTGCCCTGATCGACACGGTGTTTAGCGAAGTGAAGTTGCCTTTGCCGGAGGACGACCGCAAGGCCAAAATCAATCCACTGAACGCCAACTTTGACAAGGCGGAGTTCAAAGCGCTGTGGAATCGCATCAACCGCAAGGCCGCCTACACGGTGGAGTTTGAAACCCCTGAGCTGGTCGCCAAATGCGTGAAGGCCTTGGAGGCCGAGCTGAAAGTCAGCCCCCTGCAGTACACGGTGGTGGCCGGGGAGCAGGCCGATAGCGTCACTTTTGAGGGGCTCGCTCAAGGCGAATCGTTCAAGGTGACCGAGTCCACCACTGATTTCCACCGTGCGTCTGCGCATTCCGCCGTCAAGTACGACCTGATTGGCCGACTGGCGGGTGAGACGCAACTGACACGGGCCACAGTGGCTGGCGTTTTGCAGGGCATCAACAAGGCCGTGTTCAGCCAGTACCGAACCAACCCTGAAGATTTCATGCAAAAAGCGGCGCGCCTGATGAGCGAGCAGAAGGCCACCGTGATCGTGGAGCACATTGCCTATGACCCCACAGGCGACACGCACACCATGGACATCTTCACCCAAAACAAGCCCAAAGACGATTTCAGCAAGGCGGTGAAGGCCAACCACCATATTTACGACTACGTGTTTACCGACTCCAAAAACGAGCGCGATTTTGTGCGGGAGCTCGATGCCAGCACCGAGGTGGTGGTGTATGCCAAGCTACCGCGCGGCTTTTTTATACCCACGCCGGTGGGCAACTACAACCCTGACTGGGCCATCGCGTTCCAGCAGGGCAAGGTCAAGCACGTCTACTTTGTGGCTGAGACCAAGGGCTCGATGTCCAGCATGGACTTGCGAAAAATTGAGGAAAGCAAGATCGAATGCGCCCGCAAATTCTTCGCCAAAATCACCTCCGACCAGGTGAAATATGACGTGGTGGATGGTTATGGCGCGTTGATGGACTTGGTGGCTTGAGTCAAATTTGATAGCTGGTAAAGCACGTTTTTAAAGGGCTAGAGGCCAATTTGTTATAAATTTTCAGTGCTTGGCGCCCAAGGCAATAGCGGCAGCACGGGAGGCGGCTAAGGCAGCGGTTTGTACGCTGCCTTGGGTGGGCCAGCCTAAAAGGTGCTGCTCAGTGATGTCGCCCAGCGCGTTAACCCAGGCCGCATCGTCGTTCAGGCAGTCGATGTAGTTGAAGGCTTGGCCGCCTGCGTGCAAAAACGCTTCGCGCGCTTCCATGTTGATTTCTTCCAGCGTCTCCAGGCAGTCGCTGGTAAAGCCCGGGCACACCACGTCCACCCGCTTGACACCGGCTTTGCCCAGCTCGATGAGGGTGGGCTCGGTGTAGGGCTCCAGCCACTTGGCGCGGCCCAAGCGGGATTGAAAAGTCACCTTGAACTGGTCTTTGCGCAAGCCCAGTTGCTCGGCCAGCAGGCGGGCGGTTTTATAACATTCGCAGTGGTAGGGGTCGCCTAAGTGCAGGCTGCGCTCGGGGATGCCGTGAAAACTCATGACCAATTGGTCGGGCTGCCCATTGGCTTTCCAGAAGCGTTTGATGTGGGCCGCCAGTGCGGCGATGTAGGGCGGGGCGTCGTGGTAGTGGTTGACAAAGCGAAACTCGGGCAGGTTGCGTACCTTGGCGGCCCAGGTGTAGACCGCATCAAAGAGACTGGCCGTGGTGGTGGAGGAATACTGGGGGTAGGCCGGCAAAATGAGCACGCGGGTGGTGCCCGTAGCCTTCAGGTCGTCGAGCGTCGATTGGATGGACGTGCTGCCATAGCGCATGGCGTAGCGCACTTGCACATCGTGGCCCCGGTCCAACAAGTTGTTGTGCAGTGCTTGCGCTTGTTTTTCTGTCCAAATCTTGAGCGGGGAGCCCTCTGCAGTCCAGATGCTGGCGTATTTCGCGGCCGATTTGGCGGGCCGAAAACGCAAAATGATGCCGTGCAAAATCAGCATCCACAGCAAACGCGGAATCTCGACGACGCGCTGGTCACTTAAAAATTCGGATAAAAAACGCCGAACGTCTTGGGTGCTGGGCGAGTCGGGCGTGCCCAGGTTGCAGAACAAAACCGCAGTTTTGGGAATTTGGCCATGGTTAAACGAGGGCTCTTGGGTGAAGGGGGACTGAAGTAAGGTCATGCTGTATTCTCTCGCACCTATGCTGGATATTTCAAAAATCAGGGCAATTACCCTCGACCTCGACGACACTTTGTGGCCTATCTGGCCCACCATCGCGCGCGCTGAAATCGCGCTCTCTGACTGGCTTTTGCCCCAGGCCCCAGGCGCGGCTGCGGTTTTTGCCGACCCGATTGCCCGCGTTGAATTGCGCCAAGAGGTGGTGCTGACCCACCCTGATTTTGGCCACGACCTGAGCGCCTTCAGGCGGGCCATGATTCATCTGGCCCTGCACCGTGCCGCAGAAGACACCGCGTTGGCCGAGGCCGCCTTTCAGGTCTTTTTTGATGCGCGCATGCAGGTCGATTTGTTTGAGGACGCTCGGCCTGCTTTGGCGTTTTTGGCGGCGCGTTACCCCATCGTGGCACTCTCCAATGGCAATGCGGATGTGGGACGAGTGGGGCTGGGTGGGTTTTTTACCGCCAGCGTCAGCGCCCAAGCGTTTGGCGTGGCCAAGCCCGACCCCCGCATTTTTCACGCTGGGGCCAGCGCCGCCGGCGTACCTTCGGAGACCATTTTGCACATTGGCGACGATGCGGCCTTAGACGTGCTGGGCGCCTTGGAGGCCGGCATGCAAACCGTGTGGGTCAACCGTGAGGCCAAGCCGTGGGCGCATGAGGCGCAGCCGCATTTAAGCGTGGCATCGCTGATGGAGTTGTGTGTTTTGCTGGATGGGGTGCCTGAGCGGTTGCAGGACTGCCCTTAAATGGCTCCAACCGCTGCTGACCTGAATTCCCTTCTTCCGCATTGCCGGGGTTCAATTCTGAAGGTCGGTTTTAGAGAGAGTTGGCTGGCTTCTAGGTGCCCGCTGGAGCCTCTCGCGAATGACCGCTTGCACGAATGGTAGTAGTGATCAGAAGGCGCGTCAAATGGTGGTGGAATGCGGTTTTCGTCTACGGTTCGAGCCATCGTCAAGGCGCGTTACTCTCTAGTCAGCCTTTCGGGCCTTTACTCGCGGTACAAGTTGCGCCTTGTAGCAGCGTCGTAAGGTAGCGTAGACCTTTTCTCCAGGCATCGGATCGGGGCCAGAGGCCGCAACAGGCCGCACATCAAGTTGTTGCTTGTTCACATCGGCGAACGAAACGACGACGAATCAATCCGAGGGAGAAAATTGGCTTCGATCGAGCTTGAACCGGCAGTCCCAGAAGTGTCGACTGCCGAACTCGGTGGCTTGGCTCACACGGACGACCTTTGCTTTGCTTTGCGCCATCCGTCGTCCCATGCGTATTTCCCTTCATAAACCGAAGATGCACAATCGGTCGCTGCAAGACCTCCAGCATCGCCACAGCTAGACTCATTTCACCTCAAATCTAGCAGTAACGGGTGCCCTACCAAGAAGCGCGACCACAGCAATACCTTTAGTGCCCTTGGCAACTTTAAATGCGCCCTTAGCTTCAAGCTTGTCACCAACAAATACCAAATCAGCTTCAGACTTTTCTGTTCCGTTGAGCAGCGTGACCTTTGCTTTTGCGCCATCGAGCTTCATGGGTTTACCGTGGTCGGTGATATAGATTTGAATGGCCTCCGGCTTGGCCACAATTTCCATGTCACCGGCCTTTGTCTCTACCACCACACCACCGAATTTGGCTGAGTGGTCATGGTTACCAGCCGCCAACGCCTGCGCGCTAGAGAAACCGATCGTAAATGCTAGCAGTGCTGTGCGGAGATTAAAAATTTGACGCATGATAAAAATTCTTTTCAAAGTTAAAAAACGAAAACACGAAAAAAAGCAAAACTTAACCGGACTTGTCCCCATCCCAACCTTCTCTTTGAAGTGGAAAGAGCAAGACTAGAAACTCTCATCACCCGAATCCGCGACCAGCGCTTCAATCGGCTTGCGGCCAAACAGCGCCACCATGGCGGGAGTTAAAAACGAATCAAGCAATGTCGATGTCAGCAGTCCTGAAAAAATCACCACTGCTACCGGGTGCAATATCTCTGTACCCGGCATTTCAGCTTCAAACAGCAACGGTGACAGCGCGAGGGCCGCCACCAGCGCGGTCATCAGTACTGGCGTCAGGCGTTCAAGTGATCCGCGCACCAGCATTTGGGTGTTGAAGTCTTCGCCCTCAAACGCACACAAATTAATGTAGTGCGACACCTTCAAAATACCGTTGCGAATGGCAATGCCTGCCAGCGTGATGAAGCCGACCAGCGCAGCAATGCTGAGCGGCTGGCCTGATATCCACAGCCCAATCACCGCACCGACGAGCGCCAATGGAATGTTGGCCATGATGATGCCCGCCAGCACAGCAGAGCGGTAGCGCGAGTACAAAATCAAAAACACCAGCGCGATAGAGCCCAGCGACAGCAGGCCAATCAGGCGGGATGATTCTTCTTGTGCCTGAAACTGCCCGCCCAGCGTGATGAAGTACCCCTCCGGCAGCTTCGTATCGGCGATCGCTGCGCGCAGGTCAACCACCACATCGCTCAAAGGGCGGCCTTGCGCGTTGGCTGACAGCACCATACGCCTGCGGCCATCGTCACGGCTGATCTGATTCGGGCCGTCTGATTCTTCAACCGTAGCCAGCTGGCTTAACGGTACGCGCCCGCCGGGTGTGTCAATCATCATGTTGCTTAAGCCCTCAACCCCGCGCGATGACTCGGGCAGTCTCAGCACCAGGTTAAATCGTCGGTTTCCTTCGACTACCTCCGTGATGCGTTCGCCGTCAATCAGCGTTTGCAACTCGTGTAGCAGCTTAGCAGGCGTGATGCCCAAGCCCAGTGCCTTGTCGTAGTTGACCTGCACCTTGATCTGCGGTGTCAACACCTGCTTTTCAACTTCCAGATCGACCACACCCGGTATGGTGCTGAGGCGTTGCCGCAGTGCTTCAGCTTGCCCGCGCAGGCCATCCAGGTCGTCGCCATAGACCTTGATGGCGATTTGCGCGCGCACGCCTGTCAGCATGTGGTCAATGCGGTGGCTGATCGGCTGGCCCAGACCGATGGCAGCGGGGAGGGATGCAATACGGCTGCGCATATCAGCATAAATCTGTTCAACCGAGCGGTCACTGCGCTTGAGCTTGATGTCCAGCTCAGACACATGCACGCCTTCGGCGTGTTCGTCCAGCTCGGCTCGGCCAGAGCGGCGGCCCACGTGTTCGGCCTCTGGCACACCAGCCAATGCCTTTTCAGCAATCGCGCCAATTCGTACTGACTCGCTCAGCGTTGTACCGGGGTTGAGCCGCAAGCCCACCAGCGCCACGCCTTCATTGAACGGCGGCAAAAACGTGGTCGGGAAAAATGGCACCGCTGCAATCGCCAGCACAGCTGCAACTGCGCCAGCACCAACCCAAGCTTTGGGATAGTTGAGCACTTTTTGCAGCAAAACTGCGTAGCGTGTTTTAAGCCAGATTTGCGCTTTGGTATCGCCATGGTCCAGACTTTTCATCTGCGGCAATAGGTAGTACGCCATCACCGGCGTCACAGTGACGGAGACCACCATCGATGCCAGCATGGCCACGATGTAGGCAATGGCCAGCGGCTGCATCAGGCGGCCTTCAATGCCGGGCAAGAAGAACAGCGGCACCAGCACCAGCACCACAATGACGGTGGCAATCACGATACCCGAACGCACTTCCAGCGTGGCTTTGGCAATCAACTCCAGTGGCTCCATGCGTTTGTTGGGGTGCGCGGCTCGGTCGGTTTTAAGTCGGCGCAGCACGTTTTCAACCCCCACTACGGCGTCGTCTACCAGCTCACCAATCGCAATCGTCAGCCCGCCTAGGGTCATGGTGTTGATCGATAAGCCCAAGTACTTAAAAACCAACACCGTGACCATGAAAGAAATGGGTATCGCCACCAGCGAAATCAGCGTGGTGCGGACATTGGCCAAAAAGAAATACAGCACCACCGCCACCACAGCAAACGCCAGCATGAGTTTGCTTTTCAGGTTGTTGACCGACGACTCGATAAAGTTGGCCTGGCGCATCGTGACCTGGGCTTCGCCCATGCCAGCAGGCTGCCCTTTTTTTAACTCTTGCAGCGCAGCCTCAACTTGGCGGGTTAGCTTGACGGTATCCGCATCGGGTTGCTTTTGAATGCCCAGAATCACGGCGGGCTGGCCATTCAAGCCCGCATCGCCGCGTTTGATGGCGGCGGCAAATTTAACATCCGCAACCTGGCTGAGTTGAATAGGCTTGCCGTTTTGAAAAGCTACCGGCAGGCGCTGCAAATCTTCAATGCGCGTGGTACGGCCAATGTTACGAATCAAATACTCGCGGGAATTAAGCTCTAAAAACCCGCCACTGGTGTTGCTTGAGAAGCCTTTAAGCGCTGCGGCTACAGCTTCAAGCGTGATGCCAAGCGCCGCCATGCGCGCGGTGTCGGGTTGCACCTGGTACTGGCGCACCTCCCCGCCAATCGGTACTACTTGCGCCACACCCGGAATGGTCAACAAGCGGGTACGCATGACGAAATCAGCGTATTCGCGTACCGCCATTGGGCTGATTTTGGTGGTGTCAATCGGCAATGCCAACAGCATGATCTCGCCCATGATGGAGCTGATCGGCCCCATGCCGACGTGTTCAATGCCTTGGGGTAATTGCTCGCGCACCAGTTGCAGCCGCTCACCCACCATTTGCCGGGCGCGGTAAATGTCAGTCTTCCAGTCAAAGGTGACGTAGACAAACGACAAGCCAACGCTGGAAACACTGCGAATGCTCTCTACGCCCGGTATGCCGCCCATGGCGACTTCCAGCCGGGTGGTAATTTGCTGCTCAACCTCTTCTGGGGCCATGCCGCCAGCTTCAACTTGCAAGGTAACGGTGGGTTTGTTCAGGTCAGGGAAAACATCAACCGGCATGGTGCTCAGTGTGGTGGCGCCAGCTATTAGCAAAACGGCCGCCAGCACCAGCACCATCAGGCGGTTGCCCAATGAGGAATGGATTAATTTGTCAAACATGATTTGTTTTTTTCAAGATTTTGATCAACGCACTTGATTGATCAGCGGTGCGCCTTGCGACACCACCCTGTCGCCAGCTTTTAGCCCGTCCGTCACTGACATCGTGCTGCCGGTGAGAGCGGCGACGCGCACAGTGCGCGGCACAAATGTTTCAGCGCCCG
>CAIMHL010000209.1 GCA_903840825.1 uncultured beta proteobacterium | reverse complement strand
GGGCCGAATGTAGGCGCTCTCATGCACCGAGAGCAACTCCATGCGGGTTTTGTCCCCCAAAATGGAGCCGCCTGACACCGTACTGGATGGGTCAATGGTGAGCACCGCCACGCGGTGGCCCTGTGCTATCAGGAACAAGCCCAGCACTTCAATAAAGGTGGATTTGCCCACACCCGGCACACCGCTGATACCCAAACGGAATGATTGCCCGGTGTGAGGCAGCAAGGCCGTCAACAAGTCATCGGCTTGCAAGCGGTGGTCGGACCGGGTCGATTCGAGCAGGGTGATGGCTTTGGCGATGGCGCGGCGCTGTGGGCTGCCGGTTGAATTCACTAGGGCGTCGACCGTCACAAGCGGCTGCTTTCGTCGACTATCCAAGCTGTTGACTACGGTTGACATCATTGGGCTGTATGGGACGTTGAACCTTCTGGCCTTACTCGGCCAGCGCTTTTTTAATTTGTGCCAGCACGTCTTTGGCACTGGCGGGAATCGGCGTGCCGGGGCCATAAATGCCTTTTACGCCCGCGTCATAGAGCATCTGATAATCCTGGCGTGGAATGACACCGCCCACAAACACGATGATGTCGTCGGCGCCCTGCTTTTTCAGCTCGGCAATGATGGCGGGCACCAGCGTTTTGTGGCCTGCCGCCAAGGTGGATACCCCGACCGCGTGCACGTCGTTTTCAATGGCCTGACGGGCACATTCCTCGGGCGTTTGGAACAGTGGCCCCATGTCCACATCAAAGCCCAAATCGGCAAACGCAGTGGCCACCACTTTAGCGCCCCGGTCGTGCCCGTCTTGCCCGAGTTTGGAGATCATCACGCGGGGGCGACGGCCTTCTACTTCGGCAAACTCGACAATGTCGGCCTTCAAGTTGTTCCAGTATTCCATGGTGTCGGCATGGGTGGATTCGGTGTCGTAGGCCGCTGCATAAACACCAGTCACCTTTTGCGTGTCGGCGCGGTGACGCCCATACACGATCTCCAGCGCATCACTCACCTCGCCCACCGTGGCGCGCAAGCGCATGGCTTTGATTACCAAGTCCAGCAGGTTACCCGTGCTGTTTTCAGCTGCAGAAGTAATAGCTGCCAGAGCAAGCTGAACCGGCTCTGCAGCCCGATTAGCCTTGATATGGTTGAGACGGGCAATTTGTGCGTCCCGCACGGCCATGTTGTCAATGTCGCGGGTCTCGATCGCGTCTTCAGTTTTGAGTTTGTACTTGTTGACGCCCACAATCACGTCTTTGCCGCTGTCAATGCGCGCCTGCTTTTCAGCGGCGGCGGCTTCAATCTTGAGCTTGGCCCAGCCGCTGTCCACCGCCTTGGTCATGCCGCCCATCGCTTCGACTTCTTCAATAATCTTCCACGCGGCATCGGCCATGTCTTGCGTGAGTTTTTCCATCATGTAAGAACCCGCCCAAGGGTCGATCACGTTGGTGATGTGGGTTTCTTCCTGAATGATAAGTTGCGTGTTGCGGGCAATGCGCGAGCTGAACTCGGTGGGCAGCGCAATGGCTTCGTCAAAACTGTTGGTGTGCAGCGACTGCGTGCCGCCAAACACAGCGGCCATCGCCTCAATGGTGGTGCGCACGACGTTGTTGTAGGGGTCTTGCTCGGTGAGCGACCAGCCTGAGGTCTGGCAGTGGGTGCGCAGCATGAGCGATTTGGGGCTTTTTGCATCAAAACCTTTCATGATGCGGCACCACAGCAAACGAGCGGCACGCATCTTGGCCACTTCCAGGTAGAAGTTCATGCCGATGGCCCAGAAAAAGCTCAGGCGCCCGGCAAATTCGTCCACGTCCAGGCCACTGGCGATGGCCG
>CAIMHL010000208.1 GCA_903840825.1 uncultured beta proteobacterium | reverse complement strand
GCCTGATTTGCGATCGCCGTCACCGGCTTTGCGCACCAAGAGTGGCTCCAGCACATCACCACCTGCAAAGACCAGGCGTGCCACGGAGCCCTCGCGGTAGGTGGTGGCCTCAAGCCGGGTTGACAAGGCGTTGGTCACACTGACCCCGACCCCATGCAAACCACCTGAAAAGCTGTAAGCGCCGCCCTTGCCTTTGTCAAACTTGCCACCCGCGTGCAACTGGGTGAACACCAGTTCGATCACGGGCGCATTTTCTTCAGGGTGCAGGCCAAAGGGAATGCCCCGGCCATCGTCTTCGATGCTGACCGAGCCATCGGCATGCAGCGTGACCTTGATTTTTTTACCGTGTCCCGCCAGCGCTTCATCGGCGGCGTTGTCGAGCACCTCCTGGATGACGTGCAGCGGATTGTCGGTGCGGGTGTACATGCCCGGTCGCTGCTTGACGGGCTCAAGCCCTTTAAGCACGCGAATGGAGCCTTCGGAATAGTCTGAAATTGGTTTAACTGCCATAATTTTTATTGTAGTCGGCAAACATGAGGGAGCTGTATGAAACCACAGTTGGCGACGTGTGTCCCAGAGCCATCAGCGACACGGGGGCAGATTGGCTATATTTGGCGCATGTCAAATACAACAAAAACACTCTCAATTACCCAGGTTCTCATCTGTGGCGCGGCCATAGTCACCCTGTCCATGGGTATCCGGCACGGCTTTGGCTTGTGGCTCCAGCCCGTCACCCAAAGCCAGGGCTGGACGCGTGAGACTTTTGCCTTTGCCATCGCCATTCAAAACCTGGCTTGGGGCCTGTCCGGCATTTTTGCCGGCATGCTGGCCGACCGTTATGGGGCGTTTAAGGTGATTGTGGGCGGTGCCATTTTGTATGCACTGGGCTTGATGGGTATGGCCACAGCCACCACACCAATGATGTTCACCGCCACGGCCGGGGTGCTAATCGGCATGGCGCAGGCAGGCACCACCTACGCGGTTATTTACGGGGTGATCGGGCGCAACGTGTCGGCCGATAAGCGCTCTTGGGCGATGGGTATTGCGGCTGCGGCCGGCTCTTTTGGCCAATTTTTGATGGTGCCTACCGAGGGGTTTTTAATCAGTCATTTTGGCTGGCAAGAGGCGCTGATGATTTTGGGCTTTGCCGCACTCATCATGATTCCACTGTCGTGGGGCCTGCGGGAACCTGGCTTTTTGGGCGGCGCACCCGCCCCGCGTGAGCAGAGCATTCTTCAGGCTTTGAAAGAAGCCTTCAAGTACCCCAGCTTTCAACTACTGATGGCCGGCTACTTTGTGTGTGGTTTTCAGGTGGTCTTCATTGGCGTGCACATGCCCAGCTACCTGCGTGACAAGGGCTTGTCGCCGCAGGTCGCCAGCTACGCGCTGGCTTTGATTGGTTTGTTCAACGTCTTTGGCACCTATGCAGCCGGCGTGTTGGGTCAGAGGATGCAAAAAAAGAATATTTTGGCCTTTATCTATATGGCAAGAGCCGTGGTCATCAGTGTGTTTTTGATCGCGCCTTTGACGCCTATGAGCGTTTACATTTTTTCCGCCGTGATGGGTCTGTTGTGGCTCTCCACCGTGCCACCGACCAATGCGACAGTGGCGCAGATTTTTGGTGTCAAACACCTCTCCATGCTCAGTGGCTTTGTGTTTTTCAGTCACCAAATCGGCTCTTTCATGGGCGTTTGGCTGGGCGGCTTCCTGTATGACCGCACGGGCAGTTATGACGTTGTCTGGTATATCGCCATTGCACTCGGCGTGCTGGCCGCCTTGGTCAATCTGCCTATTAAAGAAGCCGCCATCACCAGGAGCCCCGCTTTGCAGGGCGCATGACCCCCGTGAAATTAAGCACCAAATTGATCCTGTATGCGGGTGCCCTGTGCCTGCTTTTTGGCGTCTTCTCTTTGTACACGCGGCCTGAGTTTTTGGTCTCCCTGGCCGACCAGCTTTGGTCATGTTTTTAACAAAGGAACACGCATGAATCAACTGGCAAAGACGCCTTTGCATGGACAGGGACCCGCCTCCCCTTGGGTGGTGCGCTGGTCGCACCTGTTGCCGTCCAGCGCTCAAGTGCTGGACATCGCTTGCGGCGCAGGCCGCCACATGAAATGGTTCAACGACTTGGGCCACCAAGTCACTGGCATTGACCGCTCGCCCGAGGCGCTGTCGGAAGCATCCGCCTATGGCACGGTGGCATTGGCGGACATTGAAAACGGCCCTTGGCCGCTCATCAAAGAACAGAAAACTCAGCAATTTCAAGCCCTTGTGGTAACTAACTACCTTTGGCGCCCGCTTTTCCCCGTGATCATGGAGAGTTTGGCACCCGGTGGTTTTCTGATTTACGAGACCTTCTCTCTTGGCAATGAAACCGTAGGCAAGCCTTCAAGACCCGATTTTTTATTAAAACCGGGTGAGCTCCTCACCTGTTTCCCTGGGCTTCGCACCATCGCTTTTGAAGACGGTTTTTTGGCGGATCCACCCCGCTTTGTCCAGCGAATCGTCGCTCAGAGGCCCCATGCGATGACCTCCCCTGCTCAGGCACCGGCGATTTACAGGCTCTAGTTAGAATGCTCATTTACTGTTAAAAAACACTCTGACATGAAGCACTCAACCGGTCAAATCACAGGCAGCATCGTGGCCCTCGTTACCCCCATGTTGGAGGACGGCAGCGTGGATTACCCCACATTGAGGAAGCTGGTCGACTGGCATGTGGCGCAGGGGACAGACTGCATTGGCGTTGTGGGCACCACCGGTGAGTCACCCACTGTGAATGTTCAGGAACATTGCGAAATCATTCGTGTCTCGGTCGAGCAGTCTGCTGGCCGGGTGCCGATCATGGCGGGTTGCGGTGCTAATTCGACGGCAGAAGCCATTGAATTGGCCAAGTTTGCCAAAGAAGTGGGGGCTGATTGCCAACTCCAAGTGGTGCCTTACTACAACAAACCCACCCAAGAAGGCCAGTACCTGCACTTTAAAGCGATTGCAGAAGCCGTTGACTTGCCGATGGTGCTTTACAACGTCCCCGGACGCTCGGTGGCCGATATGCTGCACGACACGGTCTTGCGCCTGGCCCAAGTCCCGGGCATCGTAGGCATCAAGGAGGCCACCGGAAATATTGACCGCGCACAATGGCTCATTCGCGAAGCCCCCAAAGGCTTTGCCATTTACTCAGGCGATGACCCCACCGCTGTGGCGCTCATGCTGTGCGGCGGACAGGGGAACATCAGTGTGTCGGCCAACGTGGCCCCAAAACTGATGCATGAGTTGTGCGTAGCCGCCATCGCTGGCGATGTGCGCTGCGCCATGGACATCCAATTCCAATTGCTCCCGCTGCATAAAAACCTGTTTGTTGAAGCCAACCCTATCCCGGTGAAATGGGCCATGGCGAGAATGAAACTATGTGGCGGCACCATGCGTCTGCCCATGACGCCGCTGACCCCAGCCAACGAATCCGTGGTGGAAAACGCGTTGCGCGCCACGGGGCTGATCTGATCCGATCCAGCACCACTATCTATTTGCTAAGGGAATTCTTTGTGCATAAATTGACCAAACTAGCGCTGATAAGCGCCTCACTCGCCCTAGCGGCTTGCTCAACACTTGAAAGCGACAAGGTTGACTACAAGAGCGCGGGCAAAGGCCCCGCCTTGGACGTCCCCCCCGATTTGACACAACTGTCGCGCGACAACCGCTACGCCACCCCAGGCGCTGCGGTGAGCGCCTCCAGCTTTCAAGTCAACCAACCAAACCAATCAACCCCAACTGCACTGAGCAGTGTGGGTGACATCCGGATTGAACGTGCGGGCAACCAACGCTGGCTGGTGATTAACCGCCCAGCAGAGCAATTGTGGGACCCGGTCCGTGATTTCTGGATGGCCAACGGGTTCATCTTGGCCATGGACCAAGCCAACCTGGGCATCATGGAAACGGATTGGGCTGAGAACCGCGCCAAACTCCCACAAGATTTCATCCGCAATTCTCTGGGCAAGGTACTGGACGCGCTTTACTCCACCGGTGAACGGGATAAATTTCGTACCCGCCTGGAGCGCAATGCGCAAGGTGGCACCGATGTCTTCATCAGCCACCGAGGCATGGTGGAAGTTTATGACAGTGCCCAAAAAGACAAAACTGTTTGGCAACCCCGCGCGGTGGACGCAGAATTGGAAACCGAATTTTTACGCCGCCTGATGCTCAAGCTGGGCGCTACTCAAGACCAAGCCAAAGCGGCCACCAGCACACCAGAGCCCAAAACCACAGCGCGCGTCACCACTGACAACGGCCAAAACAGGGTTGAGATCAACGAAGCCTTTGACCGCGCCTGGCGTCGTGTGGGTTTGTCACTTGACCGCACCGGTTTTACGGTAGAAGACCGCAACCGCAATCTGGGCACCTACTTCGTCCGCTATGTCGCCCTGAGTGCCGACAAGGCTGATCAAGGATTTTTTGGCAAGATTTTCGGTGCAGGCAAACCTGAGTTGAAGCCCCTCAAGTACCGAATCGTCCTGACTGCTCAGGGAGAGCGCACCTTGGTTGCGGTTCAGTCTGAAAATGGACAAGTTGACAACTCGGCCAATGCGAAACAGATCATCAAGCTCATCGCGGATGACATCAAATAAGGCGCCAACAAGGCGTGACTTGCCAGAAGCCTGCTCGGGTTTCTGGCATTCAACAAAAATGACGGGCATAAAAAAGCCACCTTGCGGTGGCTTTTTTATCAACCAAGTTGAATAAGCAAAAGCTTACTTCTTAGGAGCAGCAGCGTCAGCAGCTTTCTTGGCAGCGTCAGCAGCAGCATCAGCCACTGGTGCCGAAGCAGCAGGAGCAGCAGCTTCAGGAGCCGAAGCGGGTGCAGCAGCAGCAGGAGCAGCTGGGGCAGCAGCAGGAGCGGCTTCTTCTTTTTTACCACAAGCGACGAGGGCGGCGGCAGCGATAACAGCAGCCAGGACAAGCGTTTTATTCATTTGAAAAATTACCTAATAAGTTAACGAAACAATTTCCGGAAATTGTCAGTGCAGAGAAGCTGCAACTACCAAGCAAAAATGACTCGAGCTATTTTGCTTAGCCACAAATTATAAACAAATTTTTTCTTGCGGCAACTTATTTTGTAGCAGACGAAAGACAAGATGTCGATATCGCAAACCCGAAGAAGGAAAAAATTTTAAATTCACCCAGCCAATCCATAAGATAAATGCAATTAAATTTATTAAAAATAAATGAAATTCACCGCAATGGAATCAACCAGCCGGCTTCAAACCAGGTCACCAACAAGGCCTTCGCTTCGGCACTGGTCAGGCTCAAATCTTTCGCATTCAGGCAACGTTCATCCGCCAACCGTTTCATGAGCGTGGCGTCCCGCCCGCCTGCCCTGAAACTCTCACCATTGATAAAGATGTGCTGCTCATCGAACATCATTTTGGTTCGCCGATCCAAACGGATGGCATCGCCATCGGCAAAGGCCCCTGAAAAATCTTCTGGTGGCTGGGCATCAAACCAGACATTGGGTTTAGGTTCAGTCATGTATTCCCCCAAAGCCCGAGCCAGCGCCTGTGGGTCTTGGAGCGCATCTTCCAGAGCGTCACGGGCGAACTCAAGCAACTGAGCTGGCATCTCACCAGGTCGGTCCACCGCAGGCTGCTTGGGATCTTTGTAAACCGCAGCGCCCACAGCATCTTCGGCGTCTTCGGCCAAACGCTGCAGCAGCTCCCGCGCCAACTCACCCCGACCCGGCGAGCGAAAGCCAATGGAGTACGTCATGCACTCGCCGATGGCAATGCCGTCATGGGCGTGCAGCAGGGGCAAATACAACATATCCCCCGGCTCCAGCACAAACTCCTCTTCTGGTGCGAAATTGGCCAAAATCTTCAAGGGCATATTGGGCTGCAGGGTCTTGTCTTTTTGCTTGCCGAT
>CAIMHL010000207.1 GCA_903840825.1 uncultured beta proteobacterium | reverse complement strand
TTTCCGTAGGGGGGGTATAGAAACTTCACAGCACTCCAGCTTGCCTGGTAAAAAACAGGTCGCATTTTGGAGAAGGTCACAAAGCCTTCGTGCCCGTGGTAGTGACCCATGCCGCTGTCGCCTACGCCGCCAAAAGGCAAGTCATGCTGGCCCACATGGAACAAGCCATCGTTGACACTGACTCCCCCTGACATGATGCGGTCCAGCAGTGTCTGGATGTTTTGCGAGTGATTGCTGAAGGGGTAAATGGCCAGCGGGCGTGGGCCGTGGTTGATGGCCTTGATCGGCTCTTCCAGTGAGTTGTATTCAATAATTGGCAAAATAGGTCCAAAAATTTCCCGGGTACGCAAAATGCTGTTCTCGGGAGCGTTGAGTACCAGATGCGGGGCAATTTTGCGGCTCGCCTCGTCCCAGGGCTTGCCCGGGATTAACTGAACCAGTGTGGCGCCCGCTGCTTGTGCTTCTTGCAGAGCCTGCGTAAGACGCTGGAAGGCGCGCTCGTCAATGATGGCGGTGTAGTCAGGGGTGCTTAGTTGGGGGTAGCGCTTGCTGACAATCTGTTTCGCCGCCTCGACAAATTCTGCGGTTTTCCCCTTGGGCAGGTAGACGTAGTCCACCGTGGTGCAAATTTGCCCGGCGTTGAGCAATTTCACAAACATCAGGCGCTCGCAGGCTTTGTGAATATCAAAGTCGTCACACACAATGGCGGGTGATTTGCCGCCTAATTCAAGCGTCACAGGGCACAGATTTTTGGCTGCGGCAGCCATCACCGCGCGTCCCGTTTGGCCGGAGCCGGTGAACAGCAAGTGGTCGAATTTGAGCTGAGAAAACTGGACGCCAACGCCACCTGTTTCGTCAAAAAAAGACAGCTTTTCTGGCGGAAAATAAACGGGCATTTTTTCCATCAAAAACCGGGCAAGATGGCGTGAGTTTTCAGACATCTTGACCATCGCACGGTTGCCCGCGGCGAAGATATAGATCAGCGGAATAAAGCTCAGGTTGATGGGAAAGTTCCACGGCACGATACAGCCCACCACGCCCAAAGGCTGGGGAATAACGCGGTTTTTGGCCCCCAAGAAGTTACGCAGATCGATGCCTCTTTTTTGGGGCTTCATCCATTGTTTGAGGTGTTTGAGGGTGTGGTCCACCGCGTCGATAGCCGGGAAAATTTCCGTAAACAGGGTTTCGTGCGCTGAGCGGTTGCCATAGTCCGCGTTGACAGCTGCTACCAGCCCTTCCTTGTTTTCACGGATGAAGGTTTGAAGCTTGCGCAGGTCTGAGCGGCGCTCGTCCAGCGTGGGCACGGGGTGGGCAAAATAGGCGGCGCGTTGAAGTGCCAGCGTTTCTTCAAGCCTGTTGTTTTGAGTGTTGGTGTTCATGTTTGGTAGCTCGTATCCATGCGGTCAAGTTTACGAAGCAGGGCAGGCCAAGCCAGTGCGGCGCCCAGGCCTGCGGTCGCGACTTTCATCACGCTGCCAATGCCGGCCACGATGGCGGGGTTCACATAGTTCAACTCGCCGCCTGCCTGCGCATCAATTTGAATGCGGCAGGTGTTCTCAAAGATGTACATCGCCAGAAAAGCGGAAGGGATGTCCTTGCCAACGGTGAGCAAGCCGTGGTTGCGCAGCATCAGGTAGTTGGCATCGCCCAAATCGGCCTGCAAGCGGGGTTTTTCGTCGTCACGCAGGGCTACCCCTTCGTAGTCGTGATAGGCCAGGGAGCCCAGCACAAAGGTGGACTGCTGGCTGATGGGCAGCACGCCGCACTTCTGCGCACTCACCGCCACGCCCGCCCTTGTGTGGGTGTGCAAGACGCAAGCCGCGTCTTCGCGGGCTTGGTGAATACAGCTGTGGATGTTGAAGCCCGCTGGGTTGACGGGAAAAGGGGAGTCGCTCAGTTTGTTGCAATCCTGGTCAATTTTGACCAGGCTGGAGGCGGTGATTTCGTCAAACATCAGCCCATAAGGGTTGATCAAAAAGTGATGCTCCGGGCCCGGTATGCGCGCAGAGACGTGGGTGAACACCAGGTCGCTCCAGCCATACGCCGCTACCAATCGGTAGCAGGCGGCCAGGTCAACGCGCAGTTGCCACTCTTCGGCGCTGACAACTTCTTTAAGAGATGAAATGTGCATAGTGGGGCTCCAGGGTTTGAAGATGTGCTCAGTTTTAAGACGTCCCAAGCGTACTGCCTGGCTCTGTATGAGCTTGTCGTGCACTTGACACTTTTTACATTTCAGCACCATTTAGGCCTGCCCGGTAAAATTAGCGCATGCTTTATCCAGAAAACTTTGACGTTATCGTCGTCGGCGGCGGCCATGCCGGTACCGAGGCGGCCTTGGCCGCTGCCCGCATGGGTTGTAAAACCTTGCTGCTCAGCCACAACATAGAGACCTTGGGGCAGATGAGTTGCAACCCCTCTATCGGCGGCATTGGCAAGGGCCACCTCGTCAAAGAGGTGGACGCCATGGGCGGTGCGATGGCGCAAGCCACCGACGAGGGTGGCATTCAGTTTCGCATTCTCAACTCCAGCAAGGGCCCTGCCGTGCGGGCCACGCGAGCGCAAGCCGATCGCGTGCTTTACAAGGCAGCCATTCGCCGCATGCTGGAGAACCAGCCCAACCTGTGGCTCTTCCAGCAAGCGGTGGACGACCTGATGGTTGAAGGCGACCGAGTGGTGGGGGCCGTGACGCAAGTAGGCATCAAATTTCGCTCTAAAACCGTGGTGCTAACGGCAGGCACTTTTTTGGACGGCAAAATTCATGTGGGGATGAACAACTACTCAGCCGGAAGGGCAGGCGACCCCCCAGCCGTCAGTTTGTCGGCTCGCCTGAAGGAGTTGAAGCTGCCGCAAGGACGCCTGAAAACCGGCACGCCCCCGCGTTTGGATGGTCGCTCGATCGACTTTAGCAAATGTACAGAGCAGCCCGGGGACGGCATGCCCGGTGGCATGAGCGCGGCTATGCCGGTGTTCAGTTTTATGGGGCGCGTTGAGCAGCACCCGCCCCAAATGTCATGCTGGATGACGCACACCAACGAGCGCACCCACGACATCATTCGCAGCGGCTTCGATCGAAGCCCTATGTTCATGGGCAAGATTGAGGGCGTGGGGCCGCGCTATTGCCCCAGCGTGGAAGACAAGATCAACCGCTTTGCCGACAAAGACAGCCACCAGATTTTCCTGGAACCCGAGGGCTTGACGACGCACGAGTACTACCCCAACGGCATCTCCACCAGCTTGCCGTTTGACATCCAATATGCTTTGGTGCGCTCGATGGTGGGCCTGGAAAACGCCCACATTTTGCGTCCAGGCTACGCCATTGAATACGATTATTTTGACCCGCAGCAACTCAAATCCAGCTTCGAGACCAAGGCCATTGGGGGCTTGTTTTTTGCTGGCCAAATCAACGGCACCACGGGTTACGAAGAAGCCGCCGCCCAAGGCATGTTTGCCGGTATCAACGCTGCATTGCAGGCAGGCGCTAAAACCGATTGGACGCAAGACACTTGGGTGCCGGGGCGTGATGAAGCTTACCTAGGTGTGCTGGTGGATGACCTGATCAACAAAGGCGTCACCGAGCCCTACCGCATGTTTACCAGCCGCGCCGAGTTTCGCTTGCAACTGCGCGAGGACAACGCCGACGCCCGACTGACCGAAACCGGCCGCAAGCTGGGCTTGGTGGACGATGCGCGCTGGGCTGCTTACAGCCGCAAACGCGATGCTGTTTCACGTGAAACAGAGCGTCTGCGATCTTTGTGGGTGAACCCTAAAAACCTCGCGGTCGCAGAGGCTGAGCGGGTGCTGGGCAAGGCGATTGAACACGAATACAGTCTTGCTGACCTGTTGCGTCGACCCGATGTGAGCTACGTCGGGCTGATGACTTTGGAGGCTGGCCGGTTTGCCAGCGCCGAATTGAGCACTCCTGTTTCACGTGAAACAGTATCTGAATCAGTGGCGGACGAGGTGTTTTCAGCGGTGGTGGTTGAGCAGGTCGAAATTCTGGCTAAGTACTCAGGCTACATTGAACGTCAAAAAGACGAGGTGGAGCGCTCGGCTCACTATGAGCATTTGAAACTGCCGGAGGAGTTGGATTACATGCTGGTCACGGCTTTGGGCTTTGAGGCTCGCCAAAAGTTGACTAAATTCCGCCCGGAGACTTTGGGTATGGCCTCGCGCATTTCGGGCATAACCCCGGCCACCATATCCTTGTTGTTGGTGCATTTGAAGAAAAGTAATTTCAAAGGTTTCGTGGCAGCGGGCAAGTTGGCCAAGGCGGGTTTAACAGCAGAGAGTGGTGGGCAAGAGGACGCAGCGCAAGAGGCGAAGGCCTGATGCGCCCCTTGGAGCAATCGCTGCGCCAAGGCGTTGCAGCATTGGAGTTGGCGCTTGACGATGCACAAATCACCCAGCTGCTTGACTACCTGGCCCTCATAGAAAAATGGACCAAGGTGTACAACCTGACCGCTGTGCGAGACCCCGCTGAGATGCTCACACATCACTTATTGGACAGCTTGGCCGTGATCAGGCCTTTGCGTCAGCAGTTGGCTGCTGCTGCGCCCATCCCTTCTGGGCGATCGATCAAGTTGCTTGATGTCGGCTCCGGCGCAGGTTTGCCTGGTATCGTCATTGCGATTTGCTGCCCAGACATTCAGGTGGATTGTGTCGATACCGTGGCCAAAAAAATTGCCTTCATTCGACAAGTGGCCGCCACGCTCAGGTTGCCCAACTTGCAGGGCCTGCACGCCAGGGTTGAGAGCTTGGTGCAGAAATACGACGTGGTCAGTTCCCGCGCCTTCGCTTCGCTGGTAGATTTCACGCAGTGGTCAAAAGCAGCGCTGGGGGAGCAGGGGGTTTGGCTGGCGATGAAGGGCAAAGACCCCGCTGAGGAATTGGCGGTTTTGCCTGCTGATGTGTCCGTGTTTCACGTGGAACAACTCAAGGTGCCCGGCTTGGACGCGGATCGTTGCATTGTCTGGATGCGTCAAGTCTGAGCCGTCACTGCGAGCGTAGCGCGGCAGTCTATCTTTGAGTTGCGAGAGTTTGCTTGCTGAATGGAAATTGGTTAGGCAAGATGGACTGCCGCGGCCTATGGCCTCGCAGTGACGCGGTAAGAGTATCGCCGCGGCGAGTTTTAGTTCATGGTCCGTGTGGGACATCGACACGATTCTGGAAACGTGCCATAAGGCTTGTTTACAGTCGTGTCGAAAACTTGCTTTGAGTTGAAATTTTCATCACGTAAACTCATGCGTTAGTTCTGAAAGAATTTATCCATGTTTGGCATTGCCGACTACGGCGCTTTTGTTGTCGCCTTCCTCATCTTGTTGTTCATTCCTGGTCCGGGTAATCTGGCCATTATTACGTCGACCTCCAAGGGTGGGCTGCGTGGCGGCTTGGGGGCGACGCTGGGTGTGATGGCGGGTGACCAGGTTTTGCTTTGGCTGGCTGTGGCGGGTGTGGCTGCTGTTTTGGCGGCTTATCCAGCCGCATTTCAAGCGGTGCAATGGTTGGGTGCTGCTTATCTGGCTTGGCTGGGTTTCAGAATGTTTACCGCCAAACCAGGTGCGGCACCTATTTTGAACATCAAGCCGCGCCACTATTTTCAACAGGCCTTGGCCATTACGGTGCTCAACCCTAAAGCCATCGTTTTCTACATGGCTTTCTTCCCCCTATTTATTGACCCGAAGCAGCACTTGGGCATGGTGACTTTTGGGGTCATGGCCTTGACTGTGGCGACGCTGGCCTTCGTTTATTGCTCCATCGTGGTATTGCTCACTCACTATTTTGCTGAGCGCATGCGTGCCAATCCCGTGTTTACCCGACTGCTTGAAAAGTTGGCGGGTTTGTGTTTGATCGGGTTTGGTGTCAAGTTGGCGTTTTCCCGATGAGCGCTACTCAGAGTCTGTTTCACGTGAAACACACCTTTTGCATTCGTTAATTTTCTACTTCAGGTAAGCACTTCATGGCCCAAATATTCTGCGTTGCGAACCAAAAAGGCGGGGTCGGCAAGACCACCACCACCGTCAACTTGGCAGCAGGTCTGGCCAAAGTGGGGCAGCGTGTATTGATGATTGACCTGGACCCTCAAGGCAATGCCACTACCGGATCGGGCGTCGACAAGCGCCAACTGGCCCTCACGGTGTACGACGTATTGCTGGAGTCTGCTTCCATCAAAGAGGTGCGCGTTCAAAGTGAGAAGCTCATCGCGGGAAAGTGTAGTTACGATATTTTGGGCGCCAACCGGGAACTGGCCGGCGCCGAGGTTGAGATGGTCGACCTGGAGCGTCGCGAAAAACGCCTCAAACTGGCCCTGGCCGAGGTGGACGACGAATACGACTTTGTGCTGATCGACTGCCCACCTTCGCTTTCCATGCTGACCCTCAACGGCCTGTGCTGCGCCCACGGCGTAATCGTGCCGATGCAGTGCGAGTACTTCGCCCTTGAGGGCCTGACCGACCTCGTCAACACCGTCAAGCAAGTGCACGCCAACCTGAACAAAGACCTGGCCATCATCGGCTTGTTGCGCGTGATGTTCGACCCGCGCATCACCCTGCAGCAGCAGGTGAGCGAGCAGCTCAAAAACTACTACGGCGACAAGGTGTTCAACACCGTTATTCCCCGCAATGTGCGCTTGGCCGAGGCGCCTAGCTATGGCTTGCCTGGCGTGGTGTTTGATCCTTCATCCAAGGGTGCCCAAGCCTTCGTCGCTTTTGCCCAAGAAATGGTCGCTCGTATTGGAAAAGTTTAAGAAAAAATGGCCGTTAAATCAATACAAGCGTGCTTGAGCAGCTACTTAAACCATAGCATGAACCCCTCTCCCGTTTTAATCCTCCCGGGCTGGCAAAACTCTGGCCCTGACCACTGGCAAAGCCTGTGGGAAGAAGCGCACGGTTTCACCCGTGTTGAGCAGCATGACTGGCTGCGCCCTTTGCGCGGCGACTGGATTGCGCGTCTTGAAGACCTGGTGTTGCAGCAAGCGCAAGCGCCGGTGCTGGTGGCGCACAGCTTGGGCTGCCTCTTGGTGGCGGCATGGGCTTCGCATTCAAAAAACACCCACCGGGTCAAAGCCGCCTTGCTGGTGGCACCCGGTGACGCCGAGCGTGAAGAGCTGCGCCCGGTTCTGACCAGTTGGGCGCCGATCGCGCGCCAAGCACTGCCTTTTAAGACGCAATTGCTCGCCAGCCACAACGACCCGTATTGCAGTTTTGAGCGGGCTGATACCTTGGCCAAGGGGTGGGGGAGTGAGTTGATTGACTTGGGCGAGCTCGGTCATATCAATGCGCAATCCGGCTTGGGCCACTGGCCACAAGGGCTGGCTTTGGTGAATCAATTAAGACAATAAGGACGATCAACATGGTGACTAAAAAACCCAAAGGCTTAGGCCGTGGACTCGAAGCTCTTTTAGGCCCCAAAGTGACGGAGCCCTCGCCGTTTGACATCAACGGCGAGGGCGTCAACGTGCCCAGCACTCTGCCCCTAGACATGATGGTGGCGGGCCAGTACCAACCGCGCACACGGATGGACGAGGGCGCACTGTACGAGTTGGCTGAATCCATCAAGATGCAGGGCATCATGCAGCCCATTCTGGTGCGCCCCCTCAAAGACGGCGACAACCTGGGCAAGTACGAAATCATTGCGGGCGAGCGGCGATTCAGAGCCGCCAAGCTAGCTGGCTTGGAGAGCGTGCCGGTGCTGGTGCGCGATGTGCCCAACGAAGACGCGGCCAGCATGGCGCTGATAGAGAACATCCAACGCGAAGACCTGAACCCGCTGGAAGAAGC
>CAIMHL010000206.1 GCA_903840825.1 uncultured beta proteobacterium | reverse complement strand
TCAGTTGGTTAGTTATGCTAACCAACTGGCTGCCCTCAGCGATGAGTTTGTTTTTGAGCCACTTCCAGTAATTGCGGACCTTTTTGTAATCGGCTTGGTCGGTCAAAACGGCAACGATGTCTAGCACCGAAAACCACCACGTCTCTTGCTCAGCGTCCCATTCGGCACGCACTTGCTGCGACTCAAACAGTTTGATCTTGTCTGGCGGGGCGCTCATGCCTTTGGCTCCTCGCCTTCAATCTCGGCCACTATTGCCTCAATGTCTTGGCGCAGCTGATCAATCTTGGCCACGGTAATTTTCAGCTCCGCATTAAGAGCCGTGATATTGGTGACTTCGCGGTTGTCTTTGGCTTCGACGTAGCTGCTGACCGAGAGGTTGTAGTCGTTGGCGGCCACTTTCTCAAAAGCGACTGACTGGGCAAAGTGAGCCACATTCGCCTTGCTATCGAACGCCTGCATGATGTGTTCGATGTGGGCGTCGGTGAGGGTGTTGGTGTTGGTTTCTTTCTTAAACAGGGCGCTGGCGTCGATAAACTGGGTTTTAGTGTCGGTTTTGTGTTTGGACAGCACCAAGATAGTCACCGCAATGGTGGTGCCAAAAAAGAGGTTGGGCGCCAGCGAGATCACGGTTTCGACGTAGTTGTTGTCCACCAGATATTGGCGAATTTTGGCTTCAGCCCCGCCCCGGTAAAAAATGCCAGGAAAGCAGACTATTGCTGCGCGGCCTTTGCTGGAGAGGTAGCTAAGCGCATGCAGCACAAAGGCAAAGTCGGCTTTGGATTTGGGCGCCAACACGCCTGCCGGGGCAAAGCGTTCGTCGTTGATCAGGGTGGGGTCGTCCGAGCCTATCCATTTCAACGAATACGGCGGGTTGGAGACGATGGCGTCGAAGGGTTTGTCGTCCCAAAACTGGGGGTTTTCCAGCGTATCGCCCAACTGGATGTTGAACTTGTCGTAGTTGATGTTGTGCAAGAACATGTTCATCCGCGCCAGGTTGTAGGTGGTGTGGTTGATTTCTTGCCCCCAAAACCCGTCTTCAATGATGTGGGCATCAAAGTGTCTTTTGGCTTGCAGCAGCAGCGAGCCCGAGCCACAGGCTGGGTCGTAAATCTTGTTGACGGTGGTTTGCTTGTGCATGGCCAGCTGGGCAATTAGCTTGGAGACGTGCTGCGGGGTGAAAAACTCGCCGCCCGATTTACCGGCATTGGCGGCGTAGTTGGAGATCAGGAATTCGTAGGCATCGCCAAACAGATCGATGTGACTGTCCTCAAAGTCGCCAAATTCCAGCCCGGCCACGCCTTTGAGTACAGCGGCTAGGCGCGTGTTTTTGTCGGCCACGGTGTTACCGAGGCGGTTGCTGGTGGTATCAAAATCGGCAAACAGGCCTTTGATATCACGCTCGGAGGGGTAGCCGTTGGCGGAGCTTTCTATGGATGCAAAGGCTGCGGCCAGATCGGTGTTCAGGCGCTCGTTGTTGTTGGCATTGGCGGCGATGGTGGCAAACAGCTGGCTGGGGTAGATGAAGTAGCCCTTTGTTTTGATGGCATCGTCTTTGATGCTTGGGGTGATGACCTTATCGGCAAGCTCGGCGTAGTGGATGCTGTCGTCACCGCCTTCGATGTAGCTGGCGAAGTTTTCGCTGATGAAGCGATAGAACAGGGTGCCAAGTACATATTGCTTGAAATCCCAGCCATCGACGGCTCCTCGGACTTCGTTGGCAATCGCCCATATCTGGCGTTGCAGGGCGGCGCGTTGTTGGGTGCTGGTCATGTGTTTTTCTTTTTAATCCGGTTTAAATGGCCATTCCATCGCAGGTGGAAGTCTTAGGCTTCTGACAGCTGAGCGCCTACTCAACGGCCACAAAGCTCCCCGACTTGCCCCCATGCTTCTCCAGCAGCTTGCAGTCAGTCATCATCATGCCGCGGTCCACGGCTTTGCACATGTCGTAAATGGTGAGCAGGGCGACTTGCAGGGCGGTCAGGGCTTCCATCTCAACGCCGGTGGGGCCGACGGTCTCAACCGTGGCAACACAAGAAACACAAGCCTCACGACCAGCGCTGGCCGGTGAGATTTCAAACTCAACCGTGACACGGGTCAGTGCCAGCGGATGGCACAACGGAATAAGGTCGCTGGTTTTTTTAGCCGCCATGATGCCGGCAATGCGGGCAATGCCCAGCACGTCGCCCTTTTTAGCGGTGCCCGACTCAATCAGGGCCAGTGTGGCGGGCAGCATCTCAATGCGGCCCCCGGCAATACCGATGCGGTGGGTGTGGGCCTTGGCAGCGACGTCCACCATGTGGGCTTGGCCTTGCGCGTCAAAATGGGTAAGAGAGTTCATAGGGAGGAGGTCCGGGAAGGGCCTTGGTTGAAAGTTGAATAATCGGTGAATCATGCCCAATTTACATAACGTTCACATCTGCCGCGCATCATACGATCATGCGCTTGGTGCCTGCGTCGGCCTGTTTCGCTAGTCCTTGAAAGATACAAACTTGTGATGCTTCGTAAATTTAAGCCTAAATTAATCCTGGTTCAACACAGTCTAGCTTGGTCAGCTATTTTATTGATAGCGATTGGCAGCGGTGTATCAGGCACAGTTCAGGCGCAAACCGTGGCCGCCCCCCTGTCCAAACTGCCCACGCTGGGCGATGGCAGCGACCTAAGTAGCAGCGCCGAGCGGCGTTTGGGCGACCGCATTGCGCGTGAGCTTTACCGCGACCCAGACTACCTGGACGACGCGGTGCTGTCTGAATATGTACAGGGCATTTGGCAACCCCTGCTGGCCGCGGCCCGGGTACGGGGCGATTTGTCGCCAGAGCTTGACGAGCGCTTTTCGTGGGAAATTTTGCTCGGGCGTGACCGCACGGTGAATGCCTTTGCCCTGCCGGGTGGCTATTTGGGCCTGCATTTGGGCCTGATTGCGGTGGTTAATAGCCGCGACGAGTTGGCCTCGGTGCTCGGGC
>CAIMHL010000205.1 GCA_903840825.1 uncultured beta proteobacterium | reverse complement strand
CTTTTGGCAACGACGTGGCGTCGGCTCGGGCGCTGACTGCGCAATTGCGGCTCCAGCTGTATGAGCGGCAAATTTACCGCATGGACCACTTTTTGGGCAAGGAGACGGTGCAAAACATCATGCTCATGCGCTTTGCCAACGCTATCTTTGAGCCGCTTTGGAACCGCGACCATATTGATCATGTGCAGATCACCGTAGCCGAAACCGTGGGCGTTGAAAGCCGTGCGGCTTTTTACGAGGGCACGGGTGCGCTGCGCGACATGGTGCCCAACCATGTGTTCCAGTTGCTGGCCTTGACGGCCATGGAGCCACCCACGTCTTTTGCTGCCGACGCGGTTCGCAGTGAAAAAACCAAGGTGCTCGATGCCGTGCACCGGGTCAATGCCGCAACCGACAGCGTGCGCGCCCAGTACACCACCGGGCAGCGCGACGGTCAGGCGCTGCGCGGCTACCGGCAAGAGGCCGCAGTTGCCTCAGGCAGCATGACCGAAACCTATGTCGCCATGAAGCTCGGCGTTGACAACTGGCGCTGGTCGGGTGTGCCCTTTTACCTGCGCACCGGCAAGGCCATGGCCAAGCGCAACAGCGAAATCGTGATTCAATTCAAGCGTCCGCCTTTGTCGCTGTTTAGAGATACCGCCACCGAGGCGCTAACGCCCAATGCGCTGGTGCTCAAGCTGCAACCCGACGAGGGCGCAGCGCTGATGTTTGGCGCAAAAATTCCGGGCCCAAAGATTGCCATTGGTCAGGTGCACATGGATTTTCATTACAAGGACTATTTCCAGAATGCGCCCAGCACAGGCTACGAAACCCTGATTTACGACTGCATGATTGGGGACGCCACGCTGTTTCAACGGGCTGACAATGTCGTGGCCGGTTGGCAGATTGTGCAGCCCCTGCTCGACCACTGGGCAGGCGACGCGAGTGCCGCACTGGTCCATTACGCAGCTGGCTCAGAAGGGCCGGCCGAGTCAGACGCGCTGCTGCAGTCAAGCGGGCGCCACTGGAAGCCATTGGGTTGATTTTTGAGTCGTGGCGTGACTTAAAAACCAAGCACGGCGGGCTTAGGCCCGCGTGTCCACCTGTCGCCCACGGGTCTCATCCTGGCTTTTAGTGACCGGCGGCTCCTTGGCCTGCTGCTGCTTTTCTGCAGTGGCTTCGCGCAACCGCTGTTCCGCTTGAACATTGCGGTTAACCTTGGGGGCTGGGGCCGGCTCGGGGGCTCTGATGGCTGAAACACTCATGTTAGTCTCCTGAGGGGGGTCGGTCACGGCAGTTTAACCGCGCCGATCCAGCAGGATTTAATTTTTTCTTTGGAGTTGGCAATGGCGGATGTGACTTGGTCTGGTGGCGTGGAGCATTGGACTCATAAAGGCGATGTGCGTTTGTTTTTATGGCATAAAAAAGCCGCCGCTGGCCTGGCGCACGCGGGCACTGTTTTTTTTGTGCATGGCTCGTCTATGGCGTCCCAACCGACCTTCGACTTGAGCGTACCCGGGCGCCCGCACTCGTCCGTGATGGACTGGTTTGCCGCACGCGGCTTTGACACCTGGACCATGGACAACGAGGGCTACGGCCGCTCGGACAAGCACCGCGACATCAATTGCGACATCAGCAACGGAGCCGACGACCTGGAGGCCGGCACCGCTTATGTGCTCGAACGCAATGGGGGCGAGCCGCTGCTGGTGTACGGCATTTCCTCTGGGGCACTGAAGGCGGCCCTGTTGGCCCAGCGGCATGCCTCGCGCATAGCCAAGATAGCGCTGGATGCCTTTGTTTGGACCGGTGAGGGCAGCCACACGCTGGCGCAGCGGCGCAAGAAGCTGCCTGAGTTTTTAGCCCGCAACCGGCGCCCGATAGACCGAGACTTTGTGCGCAGCATCTTCAGCCGCGACCATCCCGGCACGGCCGATGCCGCCACGGTTGAGGCTTTTGCCGACGCCATCCTTAGCCTGGATGACTCCATGCCCACAGGCACCTATGTGGACATGTGCGCCAATTTGCCTTTGCTCGATCCGACCCGCCTGCTTGCGCCAACACTTATTTTGCGCGGAGAATTTGATGGTATTGCTGGCCTGGACGATTTGCTTGATTTTTACAAACTGCTGCCCAACAACAACAAGCAGTTCAGCGTCATGCGGGGTATATCGCATGCGAGTTTTCAGCAAAAAAATTATTTGATGGTTTACCAAATTTTGCACAGTTTTTTCACCATGCCAGAGCCGTTTTACAAGGGGTAATTTCATGACACTGAGTTCTCTGCGCGGGTCTTCCCGCCGGTATAAAAGCTGGTGGGCAGCGGCCCTGTTGGCCTGCAGCATGGCGCAGGCTCTGGCACAAAGCCCCTACCCCAACAAAAGCGTGCGCCTGGTGGTGCCCTTTGCGCCTGGCGGCAGTTCAGAAATTGTGGCG
>CAIMHL010000204.1 GCA_903840825.1 uncultured beta proteobacterium | reverse complement strand
GGGGGCAGGGGACTGGTCGCCCGCCCCGCCGCTGCTTCGCCACCACCAGCCATCGCCGCTTGGGCTAGTGCGGCGGCTTTTTCAGGCCTGTCCTGCGGTCGCGCATTAACCAAAATAACTTCGAGCGGCGTGTCCTGAAACACGCGGTTGAAGGACTCCGGGTCTATAAAGCGAACTGATATCAGCACCGCGTGCACGGCCAAAGAGCCCGCCAGTGCCCACTGAAGAACGCTTAAAGACCGCAGGTTCACGGCGCTGCGGTGTCGCCGGGCGCCTCGGCTACAGGGGCGTCACCTTCAGTCATGTCTACGGCAATGGCGATGGGGCCAGCGCCAGCGTCCTCGTCGTCTTCACCTGTGTCGCCCTCGGCCTCGCCCTCAATGGTCTCAGGTGTGTCCAGGCGCTCGATCACGCTGCCGTGGATGTCCAAAGTCACCAAGTCAATGTCGCCCAGTTTGATCAACACCCGGGCGCCGCGTGGCAAACCGTTGGCGCCTGTGACGGGCAGCACCAGCGGTAAGTCGTCCGCGCGCACCATGTTTTCTTTGAACACCGTGGCGGTGATCTCGGAAATAGTGTTTTGCTGCACAAACTTGAGCGTCCAAAAGCGCTCAATCGCCCGCTGGTAGTCGTTGTAGGCGAAGTAAGCGCCGTCAAAACTGGAGATGATCGAGAACAAATCGGCATCTTTGGGCTTGAACGGAGCCACCAAAGCGGCCGTTTTGCCGTGGCGCGCGCAGGCGATGATTTGCCACTGGTTGACCAAATCGGTGTAGCGGCGCAGGGGTGAGCTGCTCCAGGCGTAGCTTTTGACGCCTAGGCCCGCGTGCGGCAGGGCGCGCGTGCCCATGCGCACTTTGACGCCGGGCAGCATCGAGGCCTGGCTGCGGTAGATGCCGGGCACGCCCAGCTCAGCCATCCAGTTGCCCCAGGTGCTGTTGGCCAAAATCATGGCCTCAGACACGATCAAATCCAGCGGCGCCCCACGCTCGCGCACGCTGATCTGCACCTGCTCGTGGCCCTGCGGCTCGGCACCGTCGTTGCCCACCAGCTTAAAGTTGTAGTCAGGCCGGTTGAAGTTTTCGGGCTTGCCACGCACCACTTCGCGCTTGGCCTTGAGGTCTTTGGCTAAGCGGTGCAAAAATGAGAGCTGGTCTCGCTTGTCCAGCAGGGGCTGCGGGTCGATATCATGTGAAAACTCGGGGTTTTCCAACCAGTCCAGCGTGACGATGGCGTCCAACTGGTCGTGGCGCAAATTGGCGGCAATGTGTACGCGCTCCAGCTTTGTTTCTGTGTTCTGAATTTCCAGCGTGGCCTCATCCAGCGTCACATACAAAGACACCGCAGGGCAGTCTCGCCCCTCCATCAGGGTGTAGTTTTGCACCACCTCATCGGGCAGCATGGTCACCTTATAGCCGGGCATGTAGACGGTGGACAAGCGGCTGCGCCCCACCATGTCCACCGGGCTGCCGGGCTGAATCGCCAGGCCCGGTGCGGCAATGTGAATGCCCAGCAGAATGGTGCCGGTGCCCAAACCCTGCACCGAGAGCGCATCGTCAATCTCGGTGGTGGCCGAGTCGTCGATGGAAAACGCCCGGGCGGTGGACAGCGGCAACTCGTCTTTGATAAGCGGCGCATCCAGCTTGGGGAAGCCCGTGCCTTTGGGGAAGTTCTCCAGCAAAAACCGACGCCAGTGGAATTGGTAAGGCGAGTCAATGGCCCCGGCCTTGATCAGCAACTCCAGCGGCCCCAGGCGGGTGGCGCGTGAGGCCTCGACCACGGCTTTGTATTCGGCCGCATTTTTGTC
>CAIMHL010000203.1 GCA_903840825.1 uncultured beta proteobacterium | reverse complement strand
CTTGCACCTGGTCAAGCGCGACAAACGTGGGCGCATGGCCGACGCCCGCAAACTCGATCAGCTGCGCTTTGGGGCCGCGCTGGGTCATTGCGTGGGCTGTCTCAGGCGAGAGCAAGTCAGACACTGCGCCTCGCGTGATCAAAGTCTTCGCCGTGATGGCGTCATACAAATGCCAGAGCAATGCCTCGCCCTGTGCCGCCGCCTCGGGCGACATGCCACGAAAAGGCACGGCAATGGAGGGGTCGTAATGCAGGGCAAATTGCCCACTGCCATCAGAGAGTGGTTTCACCATGTGGCGAGACAGGGCCAGCCAAGCCTCAGGCGTGTGCGGCCCAAAGCTGGTGGAAATGGTCCACAAAAAATCGGCTGCGGCCCCAGCAGACGCAAAAGTCACCGGTCGCCCTAAATACTCGCCAATTCGCTGCAAGGCCTGCCACTCAATGACAGGGCCTACGTCGTTGAGCACCAAGCGGCGCACCGGCGCAGTTAAGGGCAGCTGAGGCTGGCCGCTGATAAGAAGCCCAATCAGCCCCCCCATGCTGGTACCCACCCAGTCCAGCGTTTGGGGTTTAAGTTCAGCCAGCAGGGCCAGCATATCGGCGGCATAAGCGGGAATTTGGTAACCCGCCGGATCGGACAGATGGTCACTTTGACCACGTCCGACCACGTCAGGACACACCACCTTGAGCTGGGGTGATTGGGCCACCAAGGCTTGGGCCAACACATCAAAGTCTCGACCCTGGCGCGACAGACCATGCACACACAGCACCACATGCTCAGACTGGGGGTTGCCCCGTTGCCAATAGGCCATGCGGTGGCTGCCTTGGGCATCAGGACAATTGACAAAATGAAGTGTGGGTTCGGACATAGTGCGTCTCAAGGCTTTGATAAAGTCGGTGCATCCACAAAAAAACGGGATGCCGTTGTGTCGATTACATCCTATTTCAATCGCAGTTTGCTCTGCCCCTTTTCGGAGAATTTCATGCTCAAAGGTAAAACAGCCCTCGTCACCGGTTCCACCAGCGGAATTGGCCTAGGTATTGCCAAGGCTTTGGCCAAAGAAGGCGCCAACATCGTCATGAACGGTTTCGGTGACATCGAGGGCAGCCAGGCCGAAGTGGCGGCTTTGGGCGTCAAAGTGGCTTATCACGGTGCTGACATGAGCAAACCCGCCGAGATCGAGGCCATGATGGCGTTTGCAGCCGCCCAGTTTGGGCAGGTGGACATTTTGGTTAACAACGCCGGCATTCAGCATGTGGCGCGGATTGAGAACTTCCCCGTTGAACGCTGGGACGCCATCATCGCCATCAACCTGAGCAGTGCTTTTCACGCCACCCGCTTGGCGCTGCCCGCCATGCAAGCCGCAGATAACGGCAAAGGTTGGGGCCGCATCATCAATGTGGCCTCAATCCACGGCTTGGTGGGTTCGGCAGAAAAGTCAGCTTATGTCGCCGCCAAACACGGTGTGGTGGGCTTGACCAAGGTAACCGCTTTGGAGAACGCCACCACGGGCGTGACGTGCAACGCCATTTGCCCTGGCTGGGTGTTGACGCCCCTGGTTCAAAAACAGGTCGATGCCAAGGCGCTGGCTCAGGGCATTTCAATGGCAGAAGCCACCAAGCAGTTGTTGGGTGAAAAAGAGCCTTCCCTGCAGTTCACCACCCCAGAAGAACTGGGCGCTCTGGCTGTTTTCTTCTGCTCGCCCGCAGGCGTTAACGTGCGTGGTGTGGCCTGGAATATGGACGGCGGCTGGACCGCCCAATAGGGCAAATAATGAGAGCAAGCGATGCAATGTGCTTGGGCTGTTGAGGGCAAAACACCTACACCCGTGCGTCGTCGCACGGGCGGGTTACACAAGTAATAATTTGTAAGCAAACGCCCGCACTTGCGGTCAATCACTAACGCCGCCTCAATGGCCACGCAGAATGGGACTTGTTACCAACTATGCGGTGCCTTCATGAGCTCAGTGTCTCTGCGAAATGACAAAATACTTATCGTCGATGACGATATTCGCACCCGTGAGTTGCTGAAGAACTACCTGCGCCAAGAAGGTTTTGAGGTCTTGCAAGCCGATGACAGCAGGGCCATGTCGCGCATCTTGCAGCGCGAGTCCGTGGACATGATCATTCTGGATTTGATGCTGACCGGAGAAGAGGGCT
Organism: uncultured beta proteobacterium; assembly: GCA_903840825.1. Classification (GTDB taxonomy): domain Bacteria; phylum Pseudomonadota; class Gammaproteobacteria; order Burkholderiales; family Burkholderiaceae_C; genus Rhodoferax. The sequence continues at coordinate 1,779 of CAIMHL010000203.1, read as the reverse complement.
TGTCAGTCTGCAGAAAATTGCGGGCTGCCAACGACCTCACCCCCATCATCATGCTGACGGCCAAAAGCGACGAGGCAGACCGCATTGTGGGCCTGGAACTGGGTGCCGACGATTACCTGACCAAGCCCTTTAACCCACGCGAGTTGCTGGCCCGCATCCATGCTGTGATGCGAAGAAGCCCCATGCCCGAGGTGCCTGGCGCGCCTGCTGCGGAAAATGAAATTGTCAAATTTGGGCGGTTCACCTTGAACCTGGGCACGCGTGTTTTGCGCAAAGATGGGAAAGATCTGCCCTTGACCTCGGGCGAATTCGCCATGCTCAAGGCCTTGGTCAGACACCCCCGCCAATCCCTGTCACGCGAAAAACTCGCCCACATGGCGCGTGGACGAGATTTTGAGAGTTTTGACCGCAGCTTGGATGTGCAAGTCTCCCGCCTGCGAAAGCTCATTGAAGAGGACCCCAGCAACCCCCGGTTTATCCAAACCGTTTGGGGGGTAGGTTACGTTTTTGTGCCGGATGGCGGGGATTGACCTGACAGCTTGCTGATAAACCTCAACGCCGAAACTTGACGGCTGCCTTGGACTTTGGTGGACCTGAACCGTTGTCTCTGGGCGGCAAACCGGTGTGCTGGGTCAAAATACGGCCCGGTTGAGGGCTGCTCACCGCTTTGACAGGGCTTGCGGACTTGGCGGCCACAGTAGTCGAGTTTTTGCGCCGGGCACTGGTGTAGTTGCCATCGGTCAGCGGCTGAAAAGTCGGGATCAAATGGTGCTTGCCATTGCCGATCAAGTCAGACCGGCCCATGGTTTTGAGCGCCTCACGCAAGAGCGGCCAGTTGTTGGCATCGTGGTAGCGCAAAAAGGCTTTGTGCAAGCGGCGGCGCTTGTCACCGCGCACGATGTCCACGGTCTCGCTGTCACGGGTAATCTTGCGCAACGGATTTTTGTTGCTGTGGTACATCGCCGTGGCGGTGGCCATCGGCGAGGGGTAAAAGGTTTGCACCTGGTCCGCCCGAAAGCCATTTTTCTTCAGCCAAACGGCCAGATTCATCATGTCTTCATCGCTGGTGCCGGGGTGGGCGGCGATAAAGTAAGGAATCAAAAACTGCTTCTTGCCCGCTTCCAGCGAGTATTTGTCAAACAGGGTTTTGAACTTGTCATAAGAGCCAATACCCGGCTTCATCATCTTGGTCAGCGGCCCTTGCTCGGTGTGCTCGGGCGCTATTTTGAGGTAGCCGCCCACATGGTGCGTTACCAGCTCTTTGATGTATTCGGGGCTTTTCACGGCCAGGTCGTAGCGCAGGCCTGAGCTGACCAGTATTTTCTTGACGCCACGCAGCGCCCGCCCCCTGCGGTACATGTTGATGAGTGGGCCGTGGTCGGTGGTCAGGTTTTGGCAAATACCGGGGTAAACGCAACTCGGTTTGCGGCAAGCAGCCTCAATCTCGGGGCTGCGGCAGCCCAGGCGGTACATATTGGCCGTGGGGCCACCGAGGTCGGAAATGGTGCCGGTAAAGCCTTTCACCTTGTCACGGATGTCCTCAATCTCTTTAATGACGGAGTCTTCCGAGCGGCTTTGGATGATGCGGCCTTCGTGCTCGGTAATCGAGCAAAAGGTGCAGCCCCCGAAGCAGCCGCGCATGATGTTGACGCTGAAACGGATCATCTCCCAAGCGGGGATTTTGGTTACGCCGTCATGGCTGCCGTTCTCATCCGCGTAAATAGGGTGTGGGCTGCGGGCGTAGGGCAGGTCAAAAACAAAGTCCATCTCGGCCGTGGT
>CAIMHL010000202.1 GCA_903840825.1 uncultured beta proteobacterium | reverse complement strand
TAGAAAGCTCAGTAGCGACCACATCGTGCGAAGCTAGCTTGCCAATGATGTCATCACAATATGTCTGGCTGACCGCAGCAATCTCCAAATCGAAGATATTTGGATTGTTGGTGGGAATCTGGACTCCACGATATCCCAGCGATGCAGCCCAGCGGGCCATGTTTTCCAGCGTGTCAAATGGTTGCTTGCTCCCGGAAAACTGGGCCAGGAACAGGCCGGGTCCTTGAATGGTTTTCATAGTTTTTCTCGTTGCTTGTGAGGCGTTCAGGCAGATTGGCGCAGCACCAACTCATGCTTGAGTAAGATGCCGCCCGTTTTGGCTAGAGGGTTGCGCAGCCGGTCTATCAGCAACCGTGCCGCGGTCTCGCCCAGTTCCCGCATCGGTTGGGCAACCGTTGAGAGCTGCGGCTCCATGATGGTTGCGATGGGTATATTGTCAAAGCCCATCACCCGCACGTCATGTGGCACTGACAGCCCGGCGTCTCGCACGGCACGCATTGCCCCAATCGCCAGCGTGTCGGATACCGCAAAAATGGCATCGGGTTTGCGTCCGCCTTTTAGAAGTTCGGTTGCTGCCCTGTACCCGTTATCAAACTCAAGGCCTCGAGTGAACTTCTGTTGCATTTTTTTGATGCCTGCTTTGGAGAGCGCGGCTTCGTAGCCTTTGTTGCGGTCGCGTGCATAGCGGTAACGCTCATCGCTGTTTATCAACGCTATGTTCTTGCAACCCTGCCCAATGAGGTAAGTCACCGCGTCAAACGCTGCCTTTTCGTTGTCGATTCCTACATAGGGAATGTTTGCATCCGGATCGTATTCACAGCACGCTACCCAGTTCAGACCTTTCATCTCAGCAGAAATCGCATGCTGTATCGAATCCGGGTCCAGGCAAATGGCACCATCAGCCAGTCGGTGGCGCACCATATCGAAGTAGGTACCCTCTTCTGAGGCGTTGGCACCTGTGTCGCATAACAACACGTGGTAGCCCTTGCTTCGTGAATAGGTGTCAATGCCACGCACGATTTCAGCATAAAACGGGTTGCCAAAGTCCGGCACCATTGTCAGCAACATGCGACTCTCGGCGGTGCGCAGATTGCGCGCGAGCGCATTGGGCTGGTAACCTAACTCAGCAATCACCGCTTCCACCTTGGCGCGGGTTTTGGGGCGCACCAATTCACTCTGGTTTAGTACTCTTGAAACTGTTGCAGTGGACACACCTGCCCGCTCGGCGATGTCCTGAACTGAGAAGCTGAAGTTTCCGGATTCAGTCATTACTCACTCCGCTCACGACCTGATAAGGGGCCAGATGCGTATATTTTTTAAGCAGCGGTGGTGCTGCCAACAACTCATCATGGCGCTCGAAGATGGGACGAATATATGGCATGCTCAGGTGCAGGTCTAATGCTTCCTGACCTACCCAGTTCTCGTAAAACATGAAGGTGTTTGGCTCGTCATTGCATTCGTGGAATTGGTACTCGACGCAACCAACTTCGGCACGTGTGGGCGCCACGAACGAGCGCATCAGCGCAATCAGTTCCTCACGCTTTTCGGGACGTCCATAGATAGTTCCGGTGATGGTGCAGCCCGGGTTGAAATGGTTGTTCATGGTGTTCCTTGTGTTTAGCGGTGCGACAGGCCGACGGAAATTTTTCTTGGTAAGGACCTTGGATTGGAATCGGGCTTATCTGCGAACCTGGCTGATCGCAACAGCAATGATGATGATGGCCCCGCGCGCAATAAGTTGTTGGCTAAATTCCAGACCCATGAGCAGCAGTCCATTGTTAATCAGTCCGATCATTAGCGCACCCATGATGGAACCTATCACTGTGCCCTTTCCGCCAAACAGACTGGTTCCCCCAAGCACTGCGGCAGCAATCACTGACAGCTCGTCACCCTCACCCAATTGGAATCGACCCGACTGCAGGCGACCCGCATACAGCATGCCAGCCACAGCTGCAGCCATACTCGAAACCAAGAGCACTTTAGTGCGTATGTTCTTGGTATCTACACCCGTGTAATGTGCTGCCGTGGCGTTTCCACCAGTGGCGAGCACACGGCGTCCAAATGTGGTCTTGCGCAGGGCTACATGTCCAGCAAAACCGCCCACCACAATC
>CAIMHL010000201.1 GCA_903840825.1 uncultured beta proteobacterium | reverse complement strand
GCAGTGCGACACCTTTTTGCCATCACTGCGATGGCTACAGGCCGCGGCAGCCCATCTTCTCAAGTCATGTTGTGGTGCGGCTTTGCCAGCGAGAGCGCTGCAAGGCCACAAATTCAAGCAGGCCCCAGATGATGCACACAGGGATGGCGATGGCGCGGAAGAAAGGAAACTGGGTCATTTGAGTGCCTCTGCTCACTATTAACTTCAGGGTTAGAGACGCCAAGTTAGCGCAGGGTTGTGACAGGGTCGTGTCAGTGCCAAATTACGACGACTCTCACAAAGAAGGGTTGCACCGCACGCCGTTGAACCCTATGCTTGCCCGCCATGCCCAGTGCCCAACACCTACTCCCCGAACTCTTTGCTTTGGAGCGCATCATTGAGCTCGGAGCTGGCCGGCTCAAGTCGCATGTGGCTTGCGACATCAAACTGAGCGCTGGCCAGACCTATCCGGTGCACGTCATCACACTCGGGAACCCTTCGCTGGACGTTCCCGCCGTAGGTTATTTTGGTGGCATCCACGGCTTGGAACGCATTGGGGCGAGTGTCGTCATCGCCTATTTAAATAGCCTGGTGATGCGCTTGCAATGGGACAGCACGCTGCACAAACAACTCGAATCTGTGCGGCTGGTCTTCATGCCCCTCGTCAACCCCGGCGGCATGGCGCTAGGCACGCGTGCCAACCCCAACGGTGTTGACCTGATGCGCAATTCGCCGGTTGAGTCTCAAGAACCCGTGCCATTTTTGGTGGGTGGGCAACGCCTGAGCGCGGGGCTCCCCTGGTTTCGGGGTCTCAAAAACAAGCCGATGGAGATGGAAAATCAGGCCGTCTGTGAGATCGTCCACACAGAGCTGCTCAGCCGAAAATTTAGCCTGAGTGTGGACTGCCACTCGGGTTTTGGCACCAGCGACCGCATCTGGTTTCCTTTCGCGCACAAGCGTGCCCCTATTGCGCACTTGGCTGAAATGCAGGCACTCAAAAATATTTTTGTGCAGTCGCACAGCCACCACCGTTACATCATTGAGCCGCAAAGCCTGCAATACCTTGCCCATGGCGATTTGTGGGATCACCTGTATTTGCAAGCTTGCACCGAGCCCGAGCGGCTATTTTTACCACTCACGCTGGAGATGGGTTCCTGGTTGTGGATCAAGAAAAACCCGCGCCAGCTGTTCTCGCGTCTGGGCATTTTTAACCCCCTGATTGAACACCGACAGCAACGCGTGCTGCGCCAGCATCTCTTGTTTCTGGATTTTTTATCGCGCGCCGCCAGTGGTCATGCCTTGTGGTTACCCCAGCCCGAGCAGCGTGCGGCCCACCATGCCCAAGCCTTGCAAGACTGGTACTAAAAGTAATGATGAAGCGCCACAACACCTGGGTCTTTTTACGCGGCCTGGCGCGGGAGAGCCAGCATTGGGGCCGCTTTCTAGCGACGTTTAAGGAGGCGCTACCTGACAGCGAAGTGATCGCGCTAGACCTGCCTGGCAACGGGCGGCTACACCAACAAGGCAGTCCCTTGAACATTCAGGCTATGGTGGAATTTTGCCAGGCCGAGTTGGCGTCTCGGCAGATAGAACCGCCTTACCAAGTGCTGGCGATGTCCTTGGGCGGCATGGTGTCGGTGGCTTGGGCGCAAACTTATCCGCAGGAGATTGCAGCGCAAGTGCTCATCAACACCAGCATGCGCCCCTTCAGCCCTTTTTACCAACGCTTGCTTCCTGACAACTATCCCAAGCTTGTGAAGTTGCTGTTGACCAACGCGCGTGCTGAAACCTGGGAGCGCACCATTTTGCAGACCACCAGCAACCACCCCATTGAAGACGTGCTGCCCCGATGGCTGGTTCTGCGGGAGGTGCACCCGGTGTCAAAGGCCAATGCGCTGCGCCAGCTGATTGCAGCAGCGCGCTTCTCAGCCCACCCCCAAGCACCCACAGCCCCCACCTTGGTTCTGGCCAGCGTCAAGGACCGTTTGGTGGCGGTGGCGTGCAGCCAGCATTTGGCGCAGCAATGGCGCTACACCTTGCAACTGCACCCCAGTGCCGGTCATGATCTGACGCTGGACGACGGCCCCTGGGTTGCGGCGCAAGTGCGTGCTTGGCAGGCTACGCTCTCAATACCCCAGTGACCTGAAAAGACACCCTGTGAAAAATACAAAAGCGTTGGCCCACCCCAAAGAAACCGAACTCAAACTGACCTTGCCCACCTCGGACGCCAGCCAACTGCTAGAGCGCCTGTCCAAAACACGCACTCTGGCCAAAAGGGCGGCCGTGCATTTGAACTTGCACAACATCTATTTCGACACCCCGGCACAACACTTGCGCCAAGCCCGAATCGCCCTGCGCCTGCGGCATGTGGACAACGACCACCGAGGCGAGGGGCATTGGCTGCAAACGCTCAAAATGGGCGGGCAAAGCGACTCGGCCCTCAGCCAGCGCGGTGAGTGGGAGGTACCCGTTCCTGGCCCCCAGTTGTCTTGGGACGCACTGCAAGACACCCCATGGGTTGAATTTGACCCCAGTGGAGAGCTGTTCAGCTCACTCAACCCTTGCTTCACCACCCGGTTCAAACGGGTCAGTTGGGTGATACGCCAGCGCGATGGCACGCAAATAGAAGTTTCGCTGGACTTGGGTGACATTTTGCTGGGCACCAAAACCGCCCCCATTTGCGAGCTGGAACTGGAGCTGCTAGCCGGTCAAGCCGATGTTCTTTTTAGTGTGGCCCTTGCACTAAGCGGCTCACTGCCCGTGCTGCCACTCAACGCCAGTAAATCCGAGCGCGGCTACAACTTGGCGAAAGACGGTGCTGCTTTAGCCACCTGCGCACGCCCACCTGTGTTGAACGCGCGTATGCGCATCAACGTGGCAGCCCAAACAGTGCTGCGAGAAATGTTCGGCCAGTTCACGGCCAACCTGTACCACCTTCTAGCGGCCAACGAACCAGAGGCCGTGCACCAGGCCCGCATTGGCTGGCGTCGTTTTAAATCGGCGTTACGGCTTTTCAAGCCTGTTTTAAATCCACAGGCGCGCCCCTCAAAGCAAGACTTGCAAGCCGTGTTGATGAGCTTGGGCGCGCTGCGCAACCTTAACGTCGCCCGCTTTGACACACTGCCCGCGCTGGCAGAAGCTTACAGGGCTGGCGATACCATAAAAGCACAGCACTGGCAGGCTATGACAAAGGCCATGGACGGCGCAGCCCGCCAAGAACTTTTCAAGCTAAGGGCTGCACTACAGGCCCCTGCGGTGGGAACTTGTTTGCTGCAGATGACGCAATGGCTGGAAGATTTATCGGACCCCAACAAGACCCAAACCACGGTCGTCAAGCTGCCAGAGTCCCTGGCGAAATTTGCCCAGCGAAGAACCGGGCGGCTGGCTCACCAGTTGCAGCACAGTGTTCAGTCAGGCGGACTTGACCATGTCCACCAAATTCGACTGCTGGCCAAGCGACTGCGTTACAACGTAGAGTCGCTGCGCGCACTGCTGCCCAAGAAGTTGAGCCGTGCTGAACATCAAAAAGCCCTGCAGCTTCAGGTTCAAATCGGCACCCAGCGAGATGTGAACCAGGCGGTAGAACTGCTCATCCAGCTGGGGGCAGCGCCTGAGCTGCTGACGTTTGTGCGCGGCTACGCGCTGGGCTTGTCGCAAACGGGCGTGGCCGACTCAATCACGCCCAAATAAAAATCAAGCAGCCGTGCCGCCTGTTTTGCTGCCGACCATTCGTGGGCGTAATCGCGCCCTGATTGGCCCAGGCTAAGTCGGGTTTGCACGGCCTCCCAGAGACGGATTATTTTTTCAGAAAAGTCGTCAAGCTCTTCTTTGGCAATCCAAACCCCGCGCCCTTCCTGCAGCACATCGCGCGTGCCCAACTCGGCGGTAGACACCACGGGTGTGCCCTGCGCCATAGCCTCAAGCAGAACCAAGCCTTGGGTTTCAGTGCGTGATGAAAATATAAACAGGTCAGCGGCGCGGTAGCAGCTATTCAACTCGGTCAAGCGATTCAAATAGCCGATGAACTTCACCTGCTCAGTCAGGCCACATTGTTTAACCTCGGCTTCCAAACCAGGTCGCGCCGGGCCCTCGCCTGCAATGACAAACAGGATATTGGGTAGTTGCAATTTCACCCTGGCGACAACCTTGAGTAAAAAATCGATATTTTTCTCATGCGCCACACGGCCAACAAACAGCAGGACCGGTCGGTCTTGGTCGATGCCATGCTGTTCACGGAACAGGGCGCGGTAGCCGGGCTCAAAACTGGCGGGTTCTATGCCGGTCGGAATGACCTCCATCTTGACGCCGATGCCATACGCCCGAAGTATGTTCAACATCGGGTTCGAGGGCACAACCATACCGCTCAAGCGATTGCCTTGATGACGTGAGAAACGTTTGGCAAGCAAGCGCATCAGCGATTTTGGTGCTAAGGGGACATAGTGGTAAAGATACTCTTCAAAAAACGTGTGGTAGGTCTCTACACACGCAATACCCAAAAGCGAAGAAAGCTTGATGCCGAGGTAGTGCGCCACAAAAGGCGTTTGGACGTGAATGATGTCGTAGTTTTCAGCGCGCCAATACGCAAGCTTTGACATGACCCACCCGTAACTCATGAAGCGGTCTTCTGGGTCGAAGGGAACCCGTCGTGCGGGCACGCGGGTTACCTCTGACTCGTCACGACTGACCGAGTCGTAGCTTGGCGCGATCAAATGAACGGTATGTCCTAACTCATGCAGGTTTCTGCGGAAAGTTTCGATGGAGGTGGAGACCCCATTGACACGGGGAAAGTAGACGTCCGAGATCATCAATATATTCATAGGAACCGCTCTTTTAAAAGATACGCAGGATTTGCGCGCCCATCACTTCCATAAAATCAGGCCCCACACCACAACGAGGTTGACTGTGCTGACGAGCACAGCGGCACTGCCGATGTCTTTGGCGCGTTTGGCGAGACGGTGGTCTTCCAGTGAAATACGATCGACCGTGGCCTCAATGGCCGAATTGAGAAGCTCAACCATCAGCACCAAGAACACACAAGCAATCATCATGGCCCGGCTGAGCATGTCCGATTCAAGATAAAAAGCCAGTGGTACCAACACACATGCCGACATGACTTCCTGGCGAAATGCATCCTCGTTGCGAAAGGCAGCTTGCAAGCCGGCCAATGAGTACTTCAGGGCGTTGAACAGACGCTTGAGACCGGTCTTACCCTTGTGAGGACTTTCCATCAATGACATTTCATGCGCTGGCAGCGATGGACGCCGAACTCATGGACGCCTCGTTCCAGGTGATGAGTTCCATATGCCCATTCAAGTGCTCAACAATCGCGGTGCAACTGTCAACCCAGTCGCCACAGTTGAGGTACTGCATGCCATCAATGTCCTTGATCATGGGCCAATGTATGTGGCCACAAATAGCGCCGTCAACGCCTTGGGTTCGGGCGTGGCGGATAACGGCATCTTCAAAGTTAAAGATGAAGCTGACCGCTGTTTTTACTTTTCGTTTTGCATAGCCGGCCAGAGACCAGTAGCCGGGTCGTTTGAGGGTTCGGCGAAGCCACGACAAATAGTGATTGATGCTGACAAGAAGGTCATAGGCTTTGTCACCCAACACAGCAATCCACCTGTGGTGGCGAGTGACCTGATCGAATTCATCGCCGTGCAAAAGAAGATAACGCCTGCCATCCGCTGCCGTGTGGATGTGCTCGTGCTTCACTAAAATATTACCAAATAAAGCGCCCACATATTCGCGAATGGCTTCGTCGTGGTTACCCGGTATAAAAATAACTTTTTCGCCGTGGCGAGCCCGCCGAAGCATTTTCTGAACGAAGGTATTTTGTGCCTCTGACCAATGAACAGCACCTCGGCTCATGGACCACAAATCGACAATATCACCCAGCAAGAAAACATGCTCGGATGAGTAGGATTTCAGGAATTCAAGCAAATGGTGGGCTTGGCACGCTTTGGTTCCCAGGTGGATGTCGGAGAGAAAAATAGAGCGGACAACTTTAGGTTGCATCATGGGGCGGCGCTCCCAGAGCCATTGAAACCAGGGGCTCTTTTCCGAATTTTTTGCTTTAAGAATTCCATGGTTCAAGCATGGCACAGGACTGTTTAAGCGCCGTTACAAGGGCGTGTCATTTTGATGAAAACAGGCCCCCGCCATCATTTGGTCTTCATTCGCAAGCTTCACAGCCATGCTCAATACACTTCGGGCACCACAATCTCATTAGGAACAGGCTGCCTGCAATAGTCCTCGTGACGCTCGCGCTGCGGCAACTCGATTGATTGGGGTTCTATTTCTGTATAGGGAATCTGGGCCAGCAGGTGGTGAATGCAATTGAGGCGCGCTTTTTTCTTGTCCACCGCCTGCACCACCCACCAGGGCGCTTCAGGAATGTGGGTGCGCTCCAGCATCACTTCTTTGGCTTTGGTGTAGGCTTCCCAGCGCTTGCGCGACTCCAGGTCCATGGGGCTGAGCTTCCATTGCTTGAGGGGGTCGTGAATGCGACCCAAAAAGCGCAGGTGCTGCTCTTCATCCGAGATGGAAAACCAGTATTTGATCAACTGGATGCCCGAGCGCACCAGCATTTTTTCAAACTCTGGCACAGATCTGAAAAATTCCTCGTATTCATCATCCGAGCAAAAGCCCATCACCTTCTCAACACCGGCGCGGTTGTACCAGCTTCGGTCAAACAACACGATTTCACCTGCACCGGGCAAGTGCGACACAAAGCGCTGAAAGTACCACTGTGTTTGCTCCCGCGCATTTGGCGCGGGCAAGGCAGCTACGCGGCACACCCTTGGGTTAAGTCGCTGGGTGATTCGTTTGATGGCCCCGCCTTTGCCCGCAGCATCGCGGCCTTCAAACAAAATCACCACTTTGTGGCCAGTGTTGACCACCCAGTCTTGCAGCTTGACCAACTCCGCCTGCATGCGAAATAGTTCACGGAAATACTGGCGTCGGTCTTCTTTGTATTGAGCCGAGGAGACGTCGAGTGTGCCGTCTTCCAGGGTGTCCAGATGGCGGTCTTCCAGCTCAAGCTCCAACTCTTCGTCATAGCTGTCTGCGAGATCTCGTCGAATGCGCTGCACCAAGGCCTCGTCGTTTGGATTCAAGTGAAACTCCCAGTTTGAATGAGTCAAATCAGGAGAAGAATATGGATGATTTGTGACAAGCTTGTGAAAAATAGCTGCTTTGGGTCAAAAGGACTGGGCCGCGCCAGCAGCCTCAGGGCGAGGCGCCGACCCCATGATTTTGGTTATTGCGCTTTGTCATCAAGTCTTCACCGCGTCCAAGCATCATGAACTGACAGTAAATTTCTGTCGCCTTTTTAGGAGCGTACTTCATGAGCAATACAGAGTCGAATATTCAAATAGACACGGGTGCTGAGTTGATTGAGGAGAGCTTTGATGAAGAGTTCGAGACTGCAGCCGAATACCATCAGATGGCCGCGCGCCACTTTGAAGCCGCTGCAAAGCACCACCGTTTAGCGGCCACCGCAGACGAAGATGGCGATGCTGAAAGCACAGCCAAGCATGCATTTCAGGCTTTTCGCCATCAGTTAAACGCGGTTCAGTATGCCGAGATTGCTGTCATGGACAACAGTAATTTAGACGACGAATTGTTTGATGACACTGAAGGCTGATCCGTCGTCATTTTCGTACGGCCGCTCACTCGGCCACCGTCATTTGCCCGTCAATGTAAAACCAGCGCCCGCCATCGCGGACAAAGCGGCTGGTCTCATGCAGGCGCTGGGCGCCTGAGCTGTCTCGGCAGCGGGCAACAAACTCGACCACCCCCGCGTCGCCGGCCATGTGGGCAAAGCGCACTTCCAGGCCTAGCCATTTGACCGGGGACAACTCCAGCTCGCCGGGCGAGGTGGAGGCGTGCCAGGTAGACAGCAAATACTCAATGAGCCCCAGCACGTAGGCGCTGTAGCGTGAGCGCATGAGGGCTTCGGGCGTGGGGGCGTGCACCCCTGCTTTGAAGCCAGCGTGCCAGGGGCCGCAGCAGTCTTCGTAGGTTTTTTCGCTCCCGCAGGGGCAAGCAGCGGTGGCTGGGTGAGGGGTTTTCTTCATGGCGGCGATGTTAGTGGACAAAATGCAGGCTTAATCAGGGACTTGTATTTTCTGAGCATTCACCCTGAACATGGCAAAAACCGCACTGACCTTCAATGAGGGCGACACCTCAAGAATCATCGAGATGGCCTGGGAAGACCGCACGCCGTTTGACGCCATCGAGCGCCTGTACGGCCTGAATGAGTCAGCGGTGATCGACTTCATGCGCGCCAACATGAAGCCCAGCTCTTTCAGAATGTGGCGCAAACGAGTGGTCAACCGCGCCACCAAGCATGTGGCGCGGCGCGAACCCGGCGTCAAGCGGGCCTATTGCCCGACGCAATACAAGCACTAATCCGCAGGGCCGTCAACTGCATCCGGCGCTTTGGCCGGCTCTGCCTCAAGTTTAGGCGAGCACATTTTTTCGCCATCCCACTTTTGCCCGCACCAGCACTCGCCCTCGGCGTTGATCAGGCAGGTTCCTGTGCCGCAGCACCGTTCGTCTTCATCCATGTCGTTGTTTCCTTTAAATTGAGTTTGTTACGCCGGTGCTCATGGGCTGGTGCGGGTGTGACTCACCCAAATGAGCTTGTCCACCGCCAGCCCCATGCGGGTGGCCTGGGCCAGCAACTGTTCGCGCACTTCGGGTTTGAGTTGTTTGTCACGCGCCAAAATCCAGACGTAATCGCGGTCGGGGCCCACCACCAAAGCCCATTGGTAGTTTTCTTTGTCCAACGAAGCCACATGGTAGCCGCCGTAAAACGGGCCAAAGAACGACACTTTGAGCGAGGCTATTTTGGGGTCGCCAATGAACAGGGCGCGCCCGACCGCTTCTTTCCAGTCGTTCTTCTTGGCATCAAAGCCACGGTTGATCACCTGCACGCTGCCATCGGCCTGAAGGCGGTAGCGCGCACTCACGTCGCTCAAGCCCCGCTCAAAAGAATGGTCCATGCGGGCCACTTCGAACCATTGCCCCTCATAGCGCGCCACATCAAACGGCATCACCGCCACAATACCCTCGGGCGGGCTCGTAGAGCAGGCGGCCAGGCTGAATGCGAAGGCCAGCAGTAAAGCGGACTTCATGGGCCAGTAACGGCGAAGCAATGGGCGCGTAGGCATAGGGTATGGTCTGTTTGAGTAAGGACAAAACGCCCTGCAATTCAGGCAGCTATTGTCACTAAATGCCCCGAGAATAAAGCTTTTCAGCGTTTCCATGACGACATGGGGCTATTGAAATTAGCGTTAAATTCACCACCAGCCCACCCCAACGCCACCCTATGGACTCATTACCCCAACTCTCCCAGCCCCTGCCCGATGCCAACGCGCCACCACCTGCCGTCGCTTGGCTGGGCTACGGCGGCTTGCTGCCCTTTGTGTTGCTCACCCTCGGGGTGCTGCTAGACCCGGTGCATGGCCCGCTTTGGCGTGATTCGCAGCTGGCCTATGGGGCCATTATTCTGAGTTTTGTCGGGGCGCTGCACTGGGCCTTTGCCATGACGCTGCCCGAGCTTGATACGGATCAGCGCGTGGTGCGCTTCATTTGGAGCGTGGTACCGGCGCTGTTGGCTTGGACAGCCTTGCTGCTGCCCCCCATGCTGGCGGCAACGCTTTTGATAGCCGGGTTTGTGGTGCATTACTTGCAAGACCGGCGCCTGGACAACATCAGCAACCTGGCCAACTGGTACTTGCCCATGCGGCTGCGCTTGAGCAGCGTGGCCTGTATTTGCCTGGCTGTTTCAGGCTATTTGGGCGGCCACTGAGCGCGCTTGTTGCGCGGCCTCCAGAAAATCGGTCAACAAAGGTGTGTCATCCAGCGCGCCATGCGCTGGCTGGTGAAACTCCGGGTGCCACTGCACGGCGGCTACAAAGCCCGGGCCCGTTGACCGGATGGCCTCGACCATGCCATCAACCGGGCAGCGCGCCTCCACCACAAAACCAGGAGCCAGGTCTTTGATGCCTTGGTGATGAATGCTATTTACTTTATAGCTATTCAAGCAATTCAGTAGTGCGCTAAGCCGTGTTTCAGGCACTATTTCCAGGGTGTGGAAATTGTGCTCGTAAAGATCAGCGTGGCGATGCGCCGCGGCGTTGGGGTGCTGGGTGGGAATGTCCTGAATCAAGGTTCCACCAAACGCCACATTGATGAGCTGCATGCCCCTGCAGATGCCAAACACCGGTTTGCCTGCCGCCACAAAGGCCCGGGCCAGCGCCAGTTCGTAGTCATCACGCAGGCGGTCGCCGTGCCAACTGGCGTGCATCGGCGTCTCGCCGTAGCTGCCGGGCCACACGTCTGCGCCGCCGTGCAACACCAAGCCGTCCAGCCACTGCGCGTAGTCGTCCACCCCCACCTCGCCCCGTGCGGTGTCGCCGGTGGGCGATGGGATCATGACCGGCAGCGCGCCCCCCGACATCACCCAGTGCGCCATCGACTGCTCGATGTAGTGCAGCGTTTTACTGGCAAACGCGTCGCGCTTGGGGTCTGGGTGAAAGAAGCAGGCGCTGAGGCCAATTTTGAGACGGTCTTGCATGGGAGTTTTGGCGGGCACAAACGAGCTATTGTGCCGACATTTAGGCTACTACTCGTGCTGACGTTCGGGCGGACTTTCACCAAGGCCCCGCCGTTCGGGTAATCTAGCTACCCTGTACCCACTGCACATTCAGGTCCCTATGTCCAACCACCCCATTCTTCAAATTAAACCCCTCGGCTTCACCTGGGAAACGCTCGACCCCTTTTTGTTTTGCGCCTACCACGACGACGCTTACCCGCAAGGAAATGCCGACCTCACCCCCAAAGCCTCACTGGCAGGGCGCCAAATGGGGCAAGACTTCAGCCGCAAAGATGGCTGGAGCATGTACCACGGACAAACCGTGCCTGGTTTCCCTTCGCACCCGCACCGGGGGTTCGAGACCGTCACCATCGTGCGCAAAGGCCTGATCGACCACTCGGACTCGCTCGGAGCTGCTGCCCGTTTTGGCGGGGGCGATGTGCAGTGGCTCACCGCAGGCGCGGGCGTGGTGCATTCAGAGATGTTCCCGCTGCTCAATAGCGCAGGCCCCAACCCGCTGGAGTTGTTTCAAATCTGGCTTAACCTGCCCAGTGCCGCCAAAATGTCGGCACCGCATTTCACCATGCTGTGGTCTGAAAAAATTCCGCGCCAAACCAGCGTGGACGACGCCGGTCGCAGCACCGAAGTGGCGGTGATCGCCGGGCAACTGCAAGCCACCAGCGGCACAGTCACCGCGCCAGCCGGTGCGCTCTTGCCCTCACCGCCCGACTCTTGGGCCGCGCAAGCAGATGCCGATGTCGCCATCTGGACGCTGCGCCTGGCCCCTGGCGCGCAGTGGACTCTGCCCGCCGCGGCCAGCGCTCAAACCCGGCGAAATTTGTATTTTTTCAAAGGCCAAAGCATTCGGGTGGCGGGGCAAACGATTCAAAGCCATGGCGCGATTGAGTTGCGCGGTGATGCGGTGGTGTCTCTGGAAAACCTAGGCGATACCGAGGCCGAATTTTTGTTGCTGCAAGGCCGCCCCATTGGCGAGCCGGTGGCGCAGTACGGCCCGTTTGTGATGAACACCAAAGCCGAAATCTCCCAAGCCATTGCCGACTACCAGCGCACCCAGTTCGGCGGCTGGCCCTGGCCAGACACTGGCCCTGTGCATGGCCACAACCCCGCCCGGTTTGCCCGCCATCCGGATGGGCGGGAGGAGCGGCCGGTAGTTTCTACGCCAGAAAATTAACCGTTTGATCCGTATTTCCAAAAATACGCATCAAATAATGATCCGTATAAGTTAAAATACGCCTCATGTCCCTCAACCCATCCCCTTCAATTCGCTACATCTGGCAGCACCCGCACTGGCCCGCGCTGCATTTTGACGCGGCTACTTTGGCCCCTGCGCTAGACGCGGCGCGGCTAGAGCAGGGCAAGTTGCTGGGTTTGCTTGATGCCATTGGCCTAAGCCAGGGGCAAGTGCTGGCGCAGACGCTGTGGGAGCAAGAGGCGCTGGCAACGGCGGCCATTGAGGGCGAAAAGCTGGACTTGGCGGCGGTGCGCTCCTCGGTGTCCAAGCGCTTGGGGCTCGCAGGTGCCACCCCGCAAGACCGCTCGGTGGATGGTTTGATCGAGGTGATGCAAGACGCCACCATAGGCTTTCAGGAGGTGTTGGACGACGACCGCCTGTGGCGTTGGCAGTCTGCTTTGTTTCCCGGTGGCACATCGGGCATACGGCGGATTGCGGTTGGGCGTTACCGGGACCACGCAGATGCGATGGAAATCGTCAGCGGCCTCATCGGGCGCGAGGTGGTGCACTACACCGCACCGCCTTCGGGGCAAGTGGCTGTGGAGATGGCGAAATTTTTGGGCTGGTTTGAGTCCACCCGGCCCGGCGCGCCCAACCCTGCTCCCTGCGCGACCCCAAACACTGCGCCTCTCAACGGCTTGCTGCGGGCGGGTTTGGCCCATCTTTGGCTTGAGAGCATTCACCCGTTTGAAGACGGCAATGGCCGTCTAGGGCGGGCAGTGGTGGACTTGGCACTGGCGCAAGACCTGGGCACCAGCACCCGCGTGTTGGGCATGGCCCGGCCCATGCTGGCAGCGCGGGTAGCTTATTACGACGCGCTGAGCGCTGCTCAAAATATGAGCCAAAAAGCACAGGCCAAGCCCCAGGTGCCAGCCCAGCCCAACGCCGCGCTCGATGTGACGCCGTGGCTGCTGTGGTTTGTGCAAACCTTCACCCAAGGCTGCATCAGCTCGCAAGCCGTGGTGAACCAGGCGCTGGAAAAAGCCAACTTCCGGCAGCGTGCTGCTCAGTGTGGCGTGAATGAACGCCAGCGCAAGGTGCTGGACCGCCTGCTAGAGGCAGGCCATGAGGGCTTAGGTGGCGGATTTTTGGGTGGCATGACGACGGACAAATACAGCAAAATAACTGGCGCCTCCAAACCCACCGCCTCGCGTGACTTGGTTGACCTGCTAGACAAAGGGCTGCTGCGGGTAGAGGGCATGGGCAAGGCTACGCGCTACGCCATTGCGATAGACAGTTGGCACCAGCCTGCCTCAGACACAGTACCATGACCCCAGTTCAATTTCGCCCCTTACCGGGTCCCCACGGAGAATGCTTATGTTCAGTCATGTGATGCTTGGTGTTAAAGATCTCGAAGTCTCGAAGAAGTTTTACGACGCGCTTCTCGGCACGCTGGGTTTAGGACCGGGGGTTGCCAACAAATCCCGCTATTTCTACCGCAGCCCGACCGGGACGTTCGCCATCACCACGCCGATTGATGGCGAACCTGCAAGCCATGGCAACGGCAGCACCATTGGCTTTACCGTGCAGTCTACCGAGCAAGGTGACGCGTTTCATGCGGCTGGAGTTGCCAATGGGGGCACCACTTGCGAAGACCCTCCTGGCTTGCGCGAAGGCCCGGCAGGCAAGATTTACCTGGCCTACCTGCGCGACCCCGATGGCAATAAACTCTGCGCGCTGCACCGCCCTGACGTCTGAATTCCACCGTACCAGCGCTGCTTTTGGCGCTATCCCCATGACCCAAGCCGTAGCCCGACTGCGTGCCGCCCGCTTGGCGCTGCGCACCAAACCCTTTATTGCCCGTGGCTCAAAGGCTGAGCGCTGCGCCGGCTGCCGGGTGATTGCCAGCCACTGCCTGTGTACCTTGCGCCCGGTGCTGCCCACCCACGCGGGGGTGTGCTTAATCATGGCGGACATTGAGCCGCTCAAACCCAGCAACACCGGCTGGCTGATTGCCGACGTGGTGCCCGACACCGCTGCGTTCGGCTGGACCCGCACAGCCGTCGACCCCGGCCTGCTGGCGATGCTGGCCGACCCGCAGTGGCAGCCTTACCTGGTGTTTCCGGGTGAGTTTGTGGACGCCGCGCGGGTGGTGACCGAGGTGCAGCCACCTAATGGCAAGCGCCCCTTGTTTGTACTGCTGGACGCCACCTGGCCCGAGGCGCGCAAGATGTTCCGCAAAAGCCCTTACCTTAACCACCTGCCCGTGCTCAGCCTGCAGCCCGAGCAGCTCTCCAACTACAGGCTGCGTCGCTCTACGCGTGACGACCACCTATGCACGTCAGAGGTGGCGGCTTTGTGTTTTGAGTTGGCGGGGGAAGTGCGAGTGGCTGCGGTGATCGACGCCTATTTGGGCGTGTTCACCGAGCACTATTTAGATGCCAAGCACCACCGTCCGGTGGACTTGGCGAACGCGGTGCACCAGCGTTTAAGCGACAGCCTGACCGCCCGTGAGGGCAGTCAGGCATCCCACTTTTAGTGGCTGGCAGCGGCCAAGGCCGCGTTGAAGGTGGCGCTTGGGCGCATGACGGCTTCTAGCTTGGCGGTATCAGGCAAGTAGTAGCCGCCGATATCTACCGCTTTGCCTTGCACCACTTTCAGCTCAGTCGTGATCTGGACTTCGTTGTCTGTCAGGGCTTTGGCCAAAGGTGCAAATTGCGCGGCCAAGTCCACGTCGTCCGTCTGTGCGGCCAAGGCTTGTGCCCAGTACATGGAGAGGTAAAACTGGCTGCCCCGGTTGTCCAACTCACCGGTGCGGGTGGAGGGCGACTTGTTGTTTTCCAGCAGCTTACCGGTGGCATCGTCGAGCGTCTTGGCCAAAATGGTGGCCTTTTTGTTGCCTGTTTTCAAACCGAGGTCCTCCAAAGACACGGCCAATGCCAAGAACTCACCCAGCGAGTCCCAGCGCAGGTGGTTTTCTTCCACCAGTTGCTTGACGTGCTTGGGCGCCGAGCCGCCAGCACCGGTTTCGTACATGCCGCCACCGGCCATCAAAGGCACGATGGAAAGCATCTTGGCGCTGGTGCCCAGCTCCATGATGGGGAACAGGTCGGTCAGGTAGTCACGCAAAATATTGCCGGTGACCGAGATCGTGTCCATGCCGCGAATAACACGCTCCAGCGTGAAACGCATGGCGCGTAATTGCGACATGTGCTGAATATCCAAGCCGGTAGTGTCGTAGTCTTTGAGGTACAACTCGACCTTTTTGATCAGCTCAGCCTCATGCGGGCGGTACGGGTCCAGCCAGAAAATGGCGGGCATGCCGGAGTTGCGGGCGCGGGTCACGGCCAGCTTGACCCAGTCGCGCACGGGCGCGTCTTTGCACTGGCACATGCGCCAGATATCGCCTTCTTCAACGTGTTGCGACAGCAGAACTTCGCCCGTGGCGATGTCCACGATGTTGGCCAAGCCGGCTTCTTGCACTTCAAACGTCTTGTCGTGCGAACCGTATTCTTCGGCTTGCTGCGCCATCAGGCCCACATTGGGCACGGTGCCCATGGTGACGGGGTCAAAGTTGCCGTTGGTTTTGCAGAAGTTGATCATCTCCTGGTAAATACGGGCAAACGTGCTCTCAGGCATGACAGCCTTGGTGTCCTTAGGACGGCCATCTGCTCCCCACATCTTGCCGCCAATTCGGATCATGGCGGGCATGGAGGCATCCACAATCACGTCGCTGGGCGAGTGGAAGTTGGAAATACCTTTGGCCGAATCCACCATCGCCAACTCAGGGCGGTGCTCGTGGCAGGCGTGCAGGTCGCGCTCGACCTCTTCGCGCAGGGAGGTGGGCAGGTTGGCAATCTTGTCATACAGATTGGACATGCCGTTGTTGACGTTGACCCCGAGTTCGCGGAACAGCTTGGCGTGCTTGGTGAATGCTTCTTTGTAGAAAATGCGCACGCAGTGGCCAAAAACGATGGGGTGCGAGACCTTCATCATGGTGGCTTTAACGTGCAGCGAGAACATCACGCCGGTTTGGCGGCAATCTTCCAGCTGGTCTTCATAAAAATCGCACAGTGCTTTCTTGCTCATGAACATGCTGTCGATGATTTCACCTTCAAGCAGCTTCGTTAATGGCTTGAGCACAAAGGTTTTGCCGCTCTTGCCGACCAGTTCCATGCGCACATCACGCGCCTTATCGAGCGTGATGGAGAGCTCGTTGTGGTAGAAATCGCCTTGGGTCATGTGGGCCACATGGGTGCGTGAAGCCATGCTCCATTTACCCATACTGTGGGGATTTTTGCGGGCGTAACGCTTGACAGCCAACGGCGCACGGCGGTCGGAATTGCCCTCACGCAAAACAGGATTAACCGAACTACCCAAGCACTTGGAGTAGCGCGTTTTGATGGCTTTTTCTTCGTCAGTTTGTGGGTTTTCAGGAAAATCCGGAATGGCATAGCCACGGGCTTGAAGCTCTTTGATGGCGGCGGTCAACTGGGGTAAAGAAGCGCTGATGTTGGGCAGCTTGATGATGTTGGTATCGGGCAGCAGGGTCAGCTTTCCCAACTCACTCAAGGTGTTGGGCACTTTTTGCGAATCCGGCAGACAGTCCGAAAACTCGGCCAGCACACGGGCTGCTACCGAGATGTCACTCTGCTCAACGTCAATACCTGCAGGCGCTGTAAAGGTGCGAACGATCGGCAGGAATGAGGCCGTGGCCAGCAAAGGGGCCTCGTCCGTGAGTGTGTAGATGATTTTTGAATTAGCCATGCTTGTTCTCTTAGCTTTCGTTGGATAGGTTTGCCGCATGAATGTAAATCAAAAACCTGTCACTAAGCTGATACAGGACAGATTGCTCTGAAAATTGCGCCCATGTGGGGGCTTTGGGGTAATAAATAGTCCTTTGGCGCGACAATCACCCCCTTAGCGCTGGCAACGATGCCTGCCTCCATTGAACAGAAGAATCCCCATGACCCAAGATACAAGCCCCCAAACTGCCGTGAAAACCCGCGAGATGTGCGAATCATGCGCCGGCGTGCAGCAAAACTGGCGTCGCGCCCCCGGCCACCCCGAACTGGTGCAGGGCGACAACCGCAAAGAGCCCCGCCCCCACGGCACCGTCACCGTCACCCGCTACGTGTGCGACCGCTGCAGCACCGTGTGGGACTATGAGAACAACAAGGTCAATTTGCACGCCGGCTGGTCGGTCGTTGGCTAATTAAAAGCTATCTATTAAATAGCTGCTTAAGCACGGCTATATTGGCCTAAAGGGCTATTTTTCTTAAGAAATACCTGTCCACCAACCCTTAAGCTTTCGGGCGGAACAGGCGAAACAACTCCTCCGGCCCCACCGTGAAGTAATCCCCCGGCCCGCCGCCCCGCAGCACATGGGCTGCCCCGGCTGTGTCGTACACCCCGTTAATGAGCAGGCTAGGGTCAATATGCACCCCCACCACCTCGCCCAGCACCAGCCAGGTGTCCACCGGGTCGCCATTGGCGCCTTGCAGTTGAATAATTTGGGTGCGCCGGCACTCAAACGACACCCGGCTTTCTTGCACGCGCGGCACGCCCACCACCCGTGCAGCCACGGGCGTGAGGCCCGCCAGCTCAAACTCATTCACGTTAGGGCCCACTGGCGCACAAGTCTGGTTCATGGCCTCGGCCAGCGGCCGGGTGACAAGGTTCCAGACAAATTCCCCGGTTTCTTCAATATTACGCAGCGTGTCCTTGTAGCCAATGCTGGCAAACCCGATCAGGGGCGGCGTGTAGTTGAAGGCATTAAAGAAACTGTAAGGCGCCAAATTGGGCACGCCCGAAGCGCTGACCGTCGATATCCAGCCAATCGGGCGCGGCCCCACGATGGCGTTGAAAGGGTCATGCGGCAGGCCGTGGCCATGGCGGGGTTCGTAGAAATGAGGGGTTGCGGGCACGGGGGACTCCGAGTTTGTGGGGTTTAACGATAACGCGAACTGGGGGAGGAGAAGTGCCCACCAGATGAAAGACCCACCGCGCACAGAGCCGCGCCAAGACTTTTATACTGAAATCACACTTTATAAAGCCCCCTCTTGAACCACCCCGCAACTACCGAAGACGATCTGCACCACCGACTATGGATGGAGCTGCAGCGCGCCACCAATGACCGCCACCACGACTGGCGCACCCCGGTGCTGGCCAGTACGGGCCTGGATGGATTTCCCCAAGCCCGTACCGTGGTGCTGCGCTCCGCAGAGCGCGCGCAAGCCAAGCTGACTTTTTTCACCGACAGCCGCAGCCCCAAGGTGGCCGAGCTGCAAACGCAGACACGCGCCAGTTTGGTTTTTTGGAGCAAGCGCTTGGGTTGGCAGTTGCGCGCATCCGTGTTAACCACGGTGATGACCGAGGGCGCGGCGGTGGAGGCGGCTTGGCAGCGCGTCAGCCAGTCGCCCGCAGCGGGCGATTATTTGTCAGCCGCTCCACCCGGTGCGCCGTGCATGCCTGAAGAAGTGGGGGTGTGCCCGCAGCACAATTTGTGCATCGTGAGTGCGCAGGTGCTCACCATGGACTGGCTGGCTTTGGCCAAAGAGGGGCACCAGCGGGCGCGCGTGAGT
>CAIMHL010000200.1 GCA_903840825.1 uncultured beta proteobacterium | reverse complement strand
GTGGCGCAGGCTCAACGGGTAGGCCACGTACCAGCGCACGAAGGTCAGCATCACTTCAAGTGGGTAGTGAAGGCGTTTGAGGACCCTGTTCAAGGTGCTGTTGATCAAACTTTTACGGAATTCAAGCTTGGTCCGAATTGTCGCTTATGCTTACTGCGACAGAACCACTTTCCCGACCCCACCAATTTTTCGATTGGCAAGCTCTACACCAATGCGTTTTACGCGCTCCTGGACAAACACCTGGCCGCCAGCGGCTGTGCAGTCATCCAGACCACCTCGCCCCAGGTGGCGCGCACCAGTTTCTGGACCGTAGTGAGCACCATCGAGTCGGTCGGCCTGAACGCCACGCTCCACCACACCCATGTGCCCAGCTTTGGTGAGTGGGGCTATGTAGTGGCCAGCCGCCGCCCCTACCGCCTGCCCGAAAAACTGCCCGAAGGTCTGCGCTTTTTAACCCCGCAGAGCCTGCCCACCCTGTTTGACTTTCCGCTGGACATGGCCCGTGTGCCCACCGAGGTCAACCGCCTGTCCAACCAGGTGCTGGTGACCACCTACGAGGCGGAGTGGGGCCGGGTTGCAAAGAGTGGGGCGGACTAGTCCCGACTCACGTCATGACCGAGGGTTGGTCCATGCCCGTATGCAGACGCACATGGGCAACGCGCTCTGCCAGTTCGCACAGCGGGGCGAGCGCTTGCTGCAAGGGCACATCGTGGCTGGCCGGGTCAGGCGCATGGCGCTCCAGGTAAATGCGCAAGGTGGCGCCTTCGGTACCCGTGCCCGAAAGGCGAAACACAACACGCGAGCCATCTGCAAGGCCAATGCGTACGCCCTGCTTCTGACTCACGCTGCCGTCCACCGGATCGACGTAGGAAAAGTCATCGGCCAGCACGACCTCCTGCCCCGCCAGCTGCGTACCGCGCAGACTGGGTAGCGCGGCCCGCAAATCGCGCATCAGTGCATCGGCGCGCTCGCTTGGAATAGCCTCGTAGTCGTGGCGGGAGTAGACACAGCGGCCATGGGTCCGCCACAGGGCGCGCACCAAGGACTCCACCGACTCACCGGTGACCGCTATCAAATTGAGCCAGAACAATATCGCCCACAGGCCGTCTTTCTCGCGCACATGGCTGGAGCCCGTGCCGTAACTCTCTTCGCCACACAGTGTCACCTGCCCGGAGTCCATGAGGTTGCCGAAAAATTTCCAGCCGGTGGGGGTCTCAAAGCACGGGATGCCCAGGCTTTTGGCGACCCGGTCGACGGCGGTCGAGGTCGGCATGGAGCGGGCCACGCCAGCCAGACCGGCGCGGTAGCCCGGCACCCGCGTGGCGTGGGCTGCTAGCACCGCCAGGCTGTCGGACGGAGAGACCACGAAGCCCCGCCCAACTACCATGTTGCGGTCGGCATCGCCATCGGATGCGGCACCCATATCGGGTGCGTCGGCCGCAAACATGTGGGCTATCAGGTCCTCGGCGTTGACCGGATTGGGGTCGGGGTGCAAACCACCAAAGTCTTCCATCGGCTCTGCATTGACCACGGTGCCTGCGGGGGCGCCAAGTTCACCTTCCAGCAAGGCCT
>CAIMHL010000199.1 GCA_903840825.1 uncultured beta proteobacterium | reverse complement strand
GCGTAGCTACTTTTTGACGCGCATATTCAGGCAGGTACTTGGCCACGGGGTCGCTCAGCAGCAATTTTCCCTGCTCCATCAACATCAGTGCGGCCACTGAGACGATGGGCTTGGTCATGGAGTAGATGCGGAAAATGGCCTCGCGCGACATGGGCACCTGTGTAGCGGGGTCCACCGCACCCAGGCTCTCAAACAGAGCGACTTGGCCGCGCCGGGCAATCAAGACCACGGCACCCGGCAGGCGCTGGCGGTCAACCTCGGCTTGCAGCACCGACATCAATTGAGCTGTGCGTTCGGGGCACAAGCCCAACTCGGCAGGCGAGGCTGTGGCCATCTTTGAAGGGGCGGTGTGTTTTACGTGGGTCATGGCTTTTTAGCTCTGTGTTGCGCCATAGCGTTGGCGGGCCAAGGCGGCGCCTGCCGCCAAAGCTTCCAATTTTTTGAGGGCAATTTCGCGACTCATGGGCGCCAAACCGCAATTGGTGCAGGGAAACAAGCGGTTTTTAGACACAAACTGCAGTGCCCGCCCAATGGTGTCGGCCACCTGTTCCGGGGTTTCCACCACGTCGCTGGCCACGTTGATGACGCCCACCATCACGTCTTTGCCCGCCAAGAGTTTCATCAGCTCTGGGGGTACATGAGACTGGTAGCACTCCAAGCTGACTTGCTGAATGCTGCTTTTGGCCAGGGCCGGAAAGATGGCTTCGTACTGGCGCCACTCGTTGCCCAGGGTTTCTTTCCAGTCCACATTGGCCTTGATGCCGTAGCCGTAGCAAATGTGAACCGCAGTGGTGCAGGTCAGGCCACGGGCGGCGCGCTCAAGGGCTTTGACGCCCCAATCGGCAGCATCGGCCGTATAGACATTGAAGGCGGGTTCGTCAAATTGAATAATGTCCACGCCGTCGGCTTGCAGGGCCAGGGCTTCTTCATTGAGCAACTCAGCGAAGGCCATGGCCATGTCGATCTTGCTGCCATAAAAGCGGTCGGCCACGGTGTCCACAATGGTGAGTGGGCCGGGCAAGGTGAATTTGATCTTTTTGGTGGTGTGCGCCCGCGTCAGTTGCGCCTCAAAGGCGTGCACTCGGCCTTTGAGTTTGAGCGGCGCAATCACTTGCGGCACCTGCGCGTCGTAGCGGCCATTGCGAATGCCCATGGTGACTTTGTTCTCAAAATCAATGCCTTCGACCTGCTCCAAAAAGCCGTGCACAAAGTGCTGGCGCGACTGCTCGCCGTCGCCGATGATGTCGAGCCCAGCGTCCTCTTGGGCTTTGATCCACAAGAGCGTGGCGTCGGCCTTGGCCTGCTGCAACTCAGCGCCTTGCACTTTCCACTGGGGCCAGAGTTTTTCGGTCTCTGACAACCAGGCGGGTTTGGGCAGGCTGCCGGCAATGGACGTTTGAAACATGGTGTTCTCCAATAAGATTTTGTTTTGGGCTTGGTCGCAAGCCAGGACAGCAAGGATATTAATTACTTTTTGACGGCTGGGTACTGGCATCGCGGAGATAGCTTGACAGCGGTGCACCGCAGTGCTGGCAAAACCGGGCGTCGGCTAGGTGCCCTTCAGTCAGGCACTCGTGGCAGGTGCGCGTGGTGGGCTCTGCTGCAAAACGCCGGGCCGTCATCTCGGCGGTCACGATGCCGGTGGGCACGGCCAGCGTGCCCCAACCGAGCAGCATCATGGCCGAGGCAATCAGACGCCCCAAATCGGTTTTAGGCGTGATGTCGCCAAAACCAACCGTGGTCATGGTGGTGATGGCCCAGTAGACCGAGGTGGGAATGTTGGTAAAGCCGTTGGCAGGCCCCTCCACCACATACATCAGCGTGCCCATCACCAGCACAATCATCAGCACCGCCGATAAAAAAACCATGATTTT
>CAIMHL010000198.1 GCA_903840825.1 uncultured beta proteobacterium | reverse complement strand
TCAAAGCCAGCGACGAAGACCTCGAAATCATCGGCTTTGCCGCCCCCAGCCGCGAGAAAGCGCCCGAGATTGCCCGCAGCTTCAGGGCCCAAGGCGCCGCTCGCATTGCGCTCACCTTCGGCGCTGAGGGCGCATGGCTGCAGGTAGACGACGTTGCCGCCGAGCAAGACGTGCCCACCATTACTGTGCTGGACACCTTGGGCGCGGGCGACACCTTTTGGGGCAACTGCCTGGGCGACTGGGTGCTGCAGCCTGAGGGTGCGGCGGCACGCGTGGCCACCACTTTGCATCAAGCCATGCTGGCTGCGGCTATTAATTGCACCCGCGCAGGTTGCCAGCCGCCCACTTTTGGCGAGGTGCAGCGCGCCGGCTAAGCCGTCTTGCTGCGTGCCCGCCAAGCACCAAACATCACCAGGAAGCCCGGGATAAAAATCATCGCCCAGATGATTTTGTCCAGGTTGGCTTTTACCCACGGGAAGCTGCCCAAAAAGTACCCAGCGGTGCAAATCCCCAGCACCCAAATCAAAGCCCCAGCCACGTTGAAAAACGTGAATTTGAGGCGATCCATCGCCCCCACCCCGGCCACAAACGGGGCAAAGGTGCGCAAAAACGGCATAAAGCGCGCCACGATGATGGTGATGCCGCCGTAGCGTTCGTAAAAACTGTGGGTGCGGTCAAACGCCGCCTTGTTGAAAAACCGCGAGTTTTCCCACTTGAACACCTTGGGACCAAAATAGCGCCCGATGGTGTAGTTGCACTGGTCTCCCAAAATAGCCGCGACTATCAACACCGCACACGCCACCGGGTAGCTCATCAAGCCCACGCCACACAAAGCGCCCACCACAAACAAGAGCGAGTCGCCTGGCAAAAACGGCATCACCACCAAGCCGGTTTCCACAAAAATAATAAGGAACAGCAAGGCATACACCCACAGCCCGTAGTCGCGCACAAACACCTCCAAGTGCTTGTCCACATGCAGAATAAAGTCGATGAGAAAAGTAATGAGTTCCATGCAGTGAATTATCCCTGTAAGGCGGCAACATCCCAGAGCCGCACATATTTAGAATAGCCCCCGTGAACGACACCCAAACCCCCTCCCCCCGCCGCATCATTCGTGAACTGCCCGACGAACTCATCAGCCAGATTGCGGCTGGTGAGGTGGTGGAGCGGCCCGCCTCGGTGGTGCGCGAACTGGTGGACAACGCACTCGATGCAGGTGCCAAAGTCATCACAGTGCGCTTGCTGGCTGGGGGCGTGCGGCTCATCTCGGTGGAAGACGACGGTTTTGGCATCCCGCGTGAAGAGCTGCCCATTGCGCTCAAGCGCCACGCCACCAGCAAGATCAGCAACCTGACCGACCTGGAGTCGGTCGGCACGATGGGTTTCAGGGGCGAGGCGTTGGCCGCTATTAACTCAATAGCTG
Organism: uncultured beta proteobacterium; assembly: GCA_903840825.1. Lineage (GTDB taxonomy): Bacteria > Pseudomonadota > Gammaproteobacteria > Burkholderiales > Burkholderiaceae_C > Rhodoferax. The sequence goes on along the minus strand of CAIMHL010000198.1, from coordinate 1,963 downwards.
ACTGCGCCATCCTGTCAAGGCCTGCAGGCCAAAACATGGCTTATTTACTCGAAGGCCAGACCGGTGAGATCAGACCTGTGGCCCGCAGCGTAGGCACCACGGTTGAGGTGAAGGAATTATTTTTCAGCACCCCAGCGCGGCGCAAATTTCTTAAAACCGACGCCACCGAGTTGTCGCACTGCGTCGAATCAGTCCGCCGCCACGCGCTGGCCCGCCCCGATGTCGGTTTTGCCATCTGGCACGAAGGCAAGCTGGTCGAACAATGGCGTGCCTGCCTGGCGCTTGACCTGACCCAAGACCTGGACAAACGCTTAAGCGACGTGCTGGGCGAGGACTTTGTCGAACGCAGCGTGCGGGTCAACTACCGCAGCAGTGCCAAAAGCCATCTGGAGAACGCGCCCACCGTGCGGGTTTGGGGCCGCGCTGGCATCCCGGACGCCGCCCGAAGCCGCGCCGACCAGCAATTTTGCTACGTGAACGGCCGCTTTGTTCGCGACAAGGTGCTCACCCACGCCGCCCGCAGCGCCTACGAAGACGTGCTGCACGGCCACCGCCAACCCATTTATGCGCTCTACATCGAGATCGACCCCACGCGAGTGGACGTCAACGTCCACCCCACCAAAATCGAAGTGCGCTTTCGGGACAGCCGCGAAGTCCACCAAGCCATTCGCCACGCGGTAGAAGACGCCCTGGCCGCGCCCCGCGCTGCCTTGTTGGCTTTGGCGGGTGACCCCGCAGCACCTATTTTTAAAGAAAATACGCCTGTAGAGCCGATGTACCGTGCTCAACCAGCTATGAATTTTGAATCGACCGGAGGGCACCGCGTCAGCGACCTCGGGCTGCTTTGGCAGAGGAGCGAACCTGCTTTGGTGTCGGCGCTACCCGTCATGCCGGGTTTCTCACCCTTAGGCGAGGCACTGCCCGCAAACGCCCTCTTTGCCGCTACGGCTCTGGCGTCAAATACGCTGGCAGGCTTTGCTGACAGCCAACCCCTGCCTGCGGGCGACTGGCCGATGGGCCGCGCTATTGCGCAGTTGCAAGGCATCTACATCCTCGCTGAAAACGCCCAGGGCTTGGTCATTGTGGACATGCACGCCGCGCACGAACGCATTGTTTATGAGCGCCTCAAAGCGCAACTCAGCGCCAATGCTTCGGGTGAAGGCGCTGAGCCCAGCACGCTGGGGCAAATTGCCAGCCAGCCCTTGTTGATTCCCGCCACCTTTGCCGCCACGCCCGCAGAGGTCGCCACCGCCGAGGCCCATGCTGAGACGCTGCACACGCTGGGCTTGGAGATCACCTCGTTTTCCAGCAAAACATTGGCCGTGCGCGCCGTGCCCACCACCCTGGCGCAAGGCGACGCCGTGGAGCTGGCCCGCAGCGTGCTGGCTGAGTTGGCCCATGTGGACGCCAGCACCGTCATTCAGCGCGCGCAAAACGAGCTGCTCGCCACGATGGCCTGCCACGGCGCCGTGCGCGCCAACCGCACGCTCAACCTCACCGAGATGAACGCCCTGCTGCGCCAAATGGAAACCACCGAACGCTCAGACCAGTGCAACCACGGCCGCCCCACCTGGCGACAAATCACGGTGAAAGACCTCGACAAACTGTTTTTGCGTGGGCGGTGAATAGGGGTAAAAGTGGATTGGGGCCAAGCAAAAACGCTTGCCGACGCCAAAAGCTAAAATGGGGTCGGATCCCAATTCAGGACTAAAGTCCTATCGGAGACTAATAGCGTTCAACGAAATTGGGCTCTGACCCCTTTTCTGCGAGCTGGCAAGAAGTGCTCTTCGGCTAGAGGGGTTGTGCGCTCCGGCAAGAGCGGGTTGGGGGTCAGAGCCCAATTTCGTTCTTGGTTATGGCGCTTCGGAAATAGTGTTGTCCTGAATTGGGATCTGACCCCCAAGCCTGTTGGCTGTGCCTCCCCTGAAATAGTGTTGTCTTGAATTTGCGCCAAGCGACAACG
>CAIMHL010000197.1 GCA_903840825.1 uncultured beta proteobacterium | reverse complement strand
GAGCTCATCTTGCGGTCTTTGCCCAGCATGGTGCTTCGGTATCGGGCGCATGATCAGAGCACGCGTGAATTGGCCCATTGGTGTCTGTTGCGCCCTGAGTTCTCACAGGTCTTGCACCCAGCCTTGCCGGGTTCACCCGGACACCTTCATTGGCGTGCTTTGTGCACGCCTGAGTTAGGGGGCGCAGCAGGGCTTTTCAGCGTCATTCTTGATCCCCGCTTTTCACAGAACCAGGTGGATGCTTTTTGCGATGCTTTGCAACTCTTCAAAATAGGTTACAGCTGGGGTGGCCCCATGAGTCTGGTGGTGCCTTATGAGCTAAATTCAATGCGCAGCAAATGGCCAGTCGAGCTGGCTCAGGGGACCGTCGTGCGGTTTTCTATTGGCTTGGAGTCATCAACTGATTTGAAGGCTGATCTTGATCAGGCGATAAGTAAAACCCTGATTTAAGTCGGTGTTTACCTGAATAGTCAAGCGGCCATAAGCTTGGTAGTCTCACCGAATGGAAGAATTCGTTACTCCATACGTGCCTCCGCCCAGCGAGGTGCCCCGAAAAATCATTGTCAAGCTAGGCTGGGGTGCGCCTTTTCAGTGGCTGAGGCTGGGCTGGCAAGACTTGATGGCAGCTAAAGGCATCGCCTTGTTTTATGGCGTTTGCTTCTGGTTTATGGCGTTAATTCTGGGGGCTGTCTTTCGCAACAAGCCTGAGTATGCGATGTCCATTGCTTCCGGGTGCTTACTGGTAGGTCCCTTTTTAGCCATGGGTTTGTACGAGGTCAGCAGGCGTCGCGAACTAAGCCTGGCCCCGGAGTTGAGCTCCTCACTGACGTGCTGGGATGCTCACTTCCGCAGCATGGGGATGTTGGTGTTGGTGTTGATTGTTCTTGAGCTACTGTGGGGGCGAGCCTCTCTCGTGGTATTTGCGGTGTTCTTCAATACCGGCATGCCTTCTACGACGGGCGTGATTCAAGCGGTCTTCAATCCTGACAACTGGGAGTTTCTTGCGGTCTACTTGCTTGTCGGTAGCGCGTTTGCAGGGCTTGTTTTCTCACTGGCTGTGGTCTCAATACCCATGATTCTCGATCGGGATGCCGACGCCATTTCAGCCGCCATTGCCAGTATGGAAGTCGTGGTCGACAACACCGCTGTGATGCTGCTCTGGGGATGCGTGATAACCCTTTTGGTGGGTCTTGCGCTATTGCCGTGGGGCTTGGGCTTGCTGATTGTTGGGCCTTGGTTGGGTCACGCAAGTTGGCATGCCTACCGGGGAACGGTTCAATGGGCCGATGCTGCTACAGACCTGCAAACCCTGTAAATCATTAAATAACGTTGCTAGATGGCTCATACTGCCTTGGCAATGTTAAAGTCCATCACTATCATTTGAAAGCACATCTTGGCAACACCCAATTACGGATACGAAAAACGTCAGAAAGAACTGGCTAAAAAGAAGAAAAAAGAGGACAAGCTCAAGAACAAAGCCGAGCGCAAGGTCGGCGAGGGTGAAGACGAGAGCTCAGAAGAGTCACAGGCTGACGACGCTGAAACTTCAGAGGGTACCGAGCCATCAGAGCCTGCGGCTGACCCCCAACTCTGAACTTCTGTTTGAACTGGTCCGAGCGGCCAGTCTCAAATGGGTTCTTCACTGTTGATTTCTTTGGCCAGTTTTTGCATAGCTAGCTCTGAGTGATCAACGGGTGAAATGGTGCGAGAAAGCTCGTACTGTTGAAAATTTCTTTTCATTGATTCAATATAGACAGGGTCGTAGTGCTCAGTCAGCAGCGCCTGAACCACTGGTTCAATATCGCCAGCCCTGACTGACGATTTCCAATCTTCGACCACCACCTTCCCCCTGAATTCAGTCAGTATGTGTAAGCGGTCACAGAAGTACTCGGTGTCTTTCACAAAAAAATCATAGTCTTCCATCAGGAGCGCCACCCGGCTGGCGTCAGGCAGCACCAGGTTCAGGCAAGGGCTTTTCCGCATGGTCTCAATCAACGCCATCGGAACGGCCACATTGCCGACTTTTTTACTTTCACTCTCAATGTAAACCGGACGAAGCGGGTCTAGGTGCCTGAGTGCATCCCATATCAGGGTGTCAAAGCGTTTCTGGGTCGGTTGCAACATGCCAGGAATAGCGCCCAAGACAGAGCTGCGGTGGTTGGCCAGGGCTTCAAGGTCAAGCACCTGAGCACCCTCATGGATTAACGCCTGCAAAAGCCGGGTTTTCCCAGAGCCGGTGGTGCCGCAAATCACGCGCCAGTCAAACGTGGCGACCAGCCGAACGATATCGAGCAACATGGCCGCCCTGAAAGCCTTGTAGCCACCCTCAACCAGCGTGACGCGAAAACCAATGTGGCCCAAAATGGTGGACAAAGAGCCACTTCTCTGACCACCACGCCAGCAATAGGCGACTGGTCGCCAGTCCTTGGGTTTTTCTATGACTTCCCGGTCAATATGGGCGGCAATATTGCGAGCCGCAATGGCCGCACCCCGTTTCTTGGCCTCGAAGGCGTTGACCTGCTTGTACAGCGTCCCGATGTCGCGCCGCTCATCATTGTTCAGGGTCGGCCAATTGACGGCGCTGGGCAGGTGGTCTTCAGCGTATTCACCTTCACTGCGGGCGTCAATGACGGTGTCAAATTCATCGAGGCGCTGCAGCACTTCTGAGGCGGGGAGGGTGGTTAAGCTCATTTGAGTATTTTTTTAAGTTCAGGCCACACATTGGCTAGCAGAATAGGGTGCGCCTCTTCGCGGGGGTGAATCCGGTCGGCTTGAAAAAGGCGGAGGCTGTCGGGGGCGTCGGCCACATCTTTCAGCAAAAACGGGACCAACGCCACTTTTTGGCTTTTGGCGATACTTGAAAAAACAGCGAAGAAGCGGGTACTGTAATCCTGCCCATAGTTGGGTGGCACCTGCATGCCAACCAGTAAAACCTGAATTCCCGCTGCGCGTGCGGACCTCACCATCTGGCTCAGGTTTTCCCGGGTACTCTCCAGGGGTAAGCCCCGCAAAGCGTCGTTGGCACCGAGTTCGATGATCAGGTGCGTCGGGCGGTGTTGCGCCAGCAATGCGGGTAAGCGCGAGCGCCCCCCCGAGGTGGTGTCGCCACTGATGCTCGCATTGATCACGCGGGCCTGAATTTTTTCAGCTCTCAGCTTGTTCTCAAGCAATGCGACCCAGCCGCTGCCGCGTTTGAGGCCATACTCAGCACTCAATGAGTCACCCAAGACCAATAAACTCAAAGGCTTTGTGGCCTTGGACTTTGTTATCGCTGGGCTGATATTCTCAGCTGCCGAGGCCCTTGCAAGGGCCAAGGCAGCCAGTACCCAAGTAAAGTGTCGTCTGTACAAAGAAAGCCCCATGGATCCAATTATTGCCGTTAAGCATGTTTTTAAGTCGGTCACCGATTCAACCGGTACCCTGACCATTTTGCGTGATATTGACTTCACGTTGCACGCGCGTGAAACAGTGGCCATTGTCGGTGCATCCGGCTCGGGAAAAAGCACCTTGCTCTCTATCATTGCAGGTCTCGATACCCCAACGCAGGGCACCGTGCTGTTGGCGGGACGAGATATTTTTGCCCTCAGTGAAGACGCCCGTGCCCACCTGCGCGCTCAAAAAGTGGGTTTTGTCTTTCAAAGCTTTCAACTCTTGGGAAATCTCACTGCCTTGGAAAATGTCATGCTGCCGCTCGAATTGGCAGACCGCCGGGACGCAAGGCAGGTAGCCACCGAGATGTTGGCCCGTGTGGGACTGGCTGGGCGGCTCAACAGTTACCCCAAGGTCCTGAGCGGGGGTGAGCAGCAGCGCGTGGCCTTGGCCCGTGCGTTTGTTGTCAAACCGGCGGTACTGCTGGCGGATGAGCCCACGGGTAGCCTTGACTTTGCCACGGGCGATAAGGTCATGGAGCTCATGTTTGACCTGAACCGCGAGCTGGGCACCACCCTCGTTTTGGTGACGCATGACCGAGCCATCGCTGCCCGCTGCACCCGAAGCATCACGATTGAGGCCGGTAGCGTGGTCGATAGCCCCACGTAAATTTATAAGATTTCGGCCTCTCTAGCCCTATTGATGTGCTTGACAAGCTATTTATTTAATAGCGACCCGCAAGCTACGATAATTGAACCATGTCTTCAAATAAAGTTCTATTCGGCTTTCACGCCGTGGGTGTGCGTCTTAAAACAGCCCCCAAATCCATCATCGAAATCTATTTCGAACCCACCCGACGCGATGCGCGCATGCGTCAATTCATTGACAAAGCCAAAGAATTTGGCGTCAAGCTGATCGAATCTGACAGCGACCGTTTGGCAAAACTCTGTGGCGGCTACGGGCACCAAGGCGTGGCGGCGCGCGTTCAAGAGCTACAACAAGTGCATTCGCTTGATGAGTTGCTGGAAAACCTGGAAGCAGCCCAAGCCGACAAACCTCTGGCAGAGCGCGAACAGCCCTTGATACTGGTCCTGGACGGCGTGACCGACCCCCACAACCTAGGCGCTTGCCTGCGGGTAGCCGACGGCGCAGGCGTTCACGCCGTGATTGCCCCCAAAGACCACGCCGCCGGCATCAACGCCACGGTGGCCAAAGTGGCCAGCGGAGCCGCTGAAACGGTGCCTTACTTCATGGTGACTAACTTGGCGCGCACGTTGAACGAGTTGAAAGAGCGCAGCATCTGGATCATTGGGACCAGCGACGTCGCCAGCAAAACCATTTACCAAGCCAACCTCAAAGGCCCCGTGGCCTTGGTCTTGGGCGCTGAGGGTGATGGCATGCGCCAGCTAACGTCCAAAACCTGTGACGAATTGGTGAGCATCCCCATGCGCGGTGCCGTTGAAAGCCTGAACGTCTCGGTGGCCAGCGGTGTGTGCTTGTATGAAGCAGTTCGACAGCGCAGTTAATTGAGATGCGGTGCTGTTTTGTTTTAACCAG
>CAIMHL010000196.1 GCA_903840825.1 uncultured beta proteobacterium | reverse complement strand
TTGGTAAACGACAAGGTGACCTCGCCCAGGCGCACGCCAAACTTGCTCATGGTGGCTTTGTTGAGCATGACCCGGTCGGTCATCAGGTACATCCAATCGTCAAACTGCACCTCAAACACCCGGCCATCCACCGGCAGGTTCAGGGTGTAGGTCCAATGAAAGGCGTTGCCCCGGCTCTCGCCCAGCGCCTCGCCCACCACATCGTCAGCGCGACCGCTGAAGCGGCCCTGGCCGAGCTTTTTCAAGCGCCAGATGCGTTTTTGAAGTGTGCCGTCCGAGTACACAAAGTCTTCATCCAGAACCCCATCGTCGCCCTGCCAACTGCATTTCATGACCACGGTAAACCGCTTGACCACAGCGCCAGAGCGGTCGGTAAAGACGCCATAGGCATCAAGCGTGCCGTTGAAATACTGTGGCAAATCGAGCACCGGCTTTTCTTGCGCGTACTGCTCAATGCTGTGCGAGGCGCAGCCCGAAAGGCCCACCACAGTGGTGGCAGCGGCGCCGACTGCGGCCAGGAGGTGTCGTCTTTTCATGGTTTCTTTCGGATGATGAGTGTGTATAAAAGGCTTGCTGCCAGCGTTTTTAGCAAGCAGGGCAGCAAGCAATAGGCCCAAGTGAGGGTTTGCAAAGCAGCCTCGTCTCGGGCGCCGGGCGCGTAGCCCAAAGCGCCCAAAGCGGGCAAGGCCACGCCGGCGGCCAAGGCCAAGTTGAGTTTGGTGGCGAAGTTCCACCAGCCAAAATAAGCGCCCTCGGCACGACCTTGGTCGCCACTGGCCGTAATGGTGCCGGCCAGCAAGGCGCTGGGCAAGGCCAGATCAGCCCCCAGCCCCACGCCCGAGAGCGCGCACACCAGTACAAAAGCCGCCACATCACCTGCGCCCAAAGTGGCGGCAAATACAAACACCGCGATTGACAGCAGCATGCCCACCCCCCAGCTGCGCGCCAAACCCCATGACTTGACGGCACGCAGCCACAAGGGAATGGACAAGGCCGCGCAAAGGAAAAAGCTACCCAAAAAGAGCGGCTCTGTGCTGGCAGGGGCTTGCAAGCGGTCCTGAATGAAGAAAAGAATCAAAGTAGCGGGCACCGCGCTGGCAATGCCGTTCACCATGAACACCGCCAGCAAGACCCGAAAACCGGGCCGCGTGAAGGGCAGCCAAACCGAAGGCGCAAGAACCCCATCACGTTGATTCAGGGCCGGGTCAGCCGCAGGTCTGGGGCGCGGTGCTTGTTGCCAAGCCAACCAGCCCAACAACAAGGCGACAAAAAACAGCACCGTAGTCGCGGGCATGCCCAGAGCGACCGGTGTGACCGATGCAAACAGCACGCCCACCAAGCCCAGCCCCTCGCGCCACGCCACCACCCGGCTGCGTTGCGCCTCATTGCCCCCCAGCATGGCGCCCCAAGACTGGTGCATGATGCTCAAAGCGCTGAAAGCCGCGTAGGTGATCATCAAGCTCAAAGTAGCCCACACCACCAAAGAGGTCGGCGCGCGTACCGGCGGAAAAAACAGCAAGGCAAAACCAGCACCCAGCACAGTGGCCGCTACACCGGCCCACACCAGCACGGTGCGCGGCGAGCGAGCAAACAAGCGGTCGCTCCAGCGGCCCAGCCAGGGATCAATGAAGGCATCAAACAAGCGGGCGCCCAGCAGCACTGCGCCTAGGGTAGCCAGCGGCACGCCAAAGGTACGGGCATAAAAATTGGGCAGCACCACGTACAAAGGCAGGGCGACAAAGGCCAGCGGAAACCCCATCAGGCCGTAACGCCAGCCCTCGCGCCAGTTCATGACGTCAGGCGCGACAAAAGCCCGCTTCGCAACTGCGGCTCGCTAGTGGCACTGGAGAGCCAGATACCAAAAAACAGACGACTAAATTCAGCATCTCGTACCGGCGGGCGGGGCTGGCCATTAAGCCAAAAGCGCGCGCCCACGTTGGGGGTGTGCAAGCCTGTGATGCGGTCGCCCGCCTTGACATCGGGAATGGCGTCTTGCAAAGCCGCCAGCCAGCGCTGGCTTTGCGCCGCCGACAGGTCACCGGCGCGCTTCATCTCTTTCAAAGAGCGCTCGGCAATGTCACGCCCACTCAAAGCCCGCAGATACGACAGCTCCAACGCCAGACCATGCTGCTCAAACTGAGCGGCTTTGAACCCCGGAGCTACCCACAAACGGGAGTCGTACACGTCAAAACCAAAAAACCGCAAACGGGCCGAACCGGTCCACAACGCACCGGGCAATTCGGCGGCCACTTCCACAGGCAGGGCTGCAGGCACCAGCGGGGTCTGCGCCCATGCAGCACCAGGCGCCACGCAGGCCAGCGCGCCAGCGCCAATAAAGGATCGTCGCAAGATCATGAAATGCCTCCAGTCAAGTTCAGCGTTTGGGCCAAGGTTTGTGGCGCGCTCAGGCCGCCCTCTTTTGCAGGGTGTACTGCACCACGTCGATGTTGTTTTCATCAAACGCAGCTTCGCAGTAGGCCAGGTAAAACTCCCAGATGTTGATAAAGCGGGCATCAAAGCCGTTTTCCAACACCGCCTCACGCTGGGCCAAAAAGTCGTCGCGCCAACGCCGCAAGGTCTCAGCGTAATCGGGGCCAAAGGCGTATTCATCCACCACCTCCAAACCGGCCGCAGCGGCCTGGGCCCTGAACTCGCGTGGGCAAGGCAGGCAACCACCGGGGAAGATGTACTGCTGAATAAAGTCGGTCGAGTTCACGTAGCGGTCAAACAAGGCGTCATCAATCACGATGCTTTGCACGCAGGCACGCCCACCGGGTTTGAGCAACTTGGCCACTGCGGCGAAGTAGGTCGGCCAATATTCGCGGCCCACCGCCTCCACCATTTCAATGGAGCAAATGGCGTCAAACGGCGCGTCCTGGATGTCGCGGTAGTCTTGCAAGCGCAAGTCGGCCTGAGCGGCTACATCCAGACGCTCCATGCGGGCCTGGGCAAACGCCAGTTGCTCGGTACTGAGCGTGACGCCCACCACCGAGGCTTTGAACTGCGTGGTGGCCATCTCGGCCAGCGCCCCCCAGCCGCAGCCAATTTCCAGCACCCGGTCACCGGCCTTTACCTGGGCCAACTCCAAGGCGCGGCGCACTTTGTTGTTTTGCGCTTGCGGCAAGGGCAGGCTCAGGTCGCCGTTGAAAATGGCCGACGAGTAGTTCATGGTTTCATCAAGCCACAGGCGGTAAAAAGTATTGCCCAGGTCGTAGTGCGCGTGGATGTTTTTTTGGCTGTTGGCGCGTGTGTTGCGGTGCAACAGGTGGCGAATGCGGTAAACCATGCGCCCCAGCCACGAGCCATAAATGACGCCCTCCACCTCGGTGCGGTTTTTAACCAGCACGCGCAGCAACTCGGTCAGGTTCGGGGTGCTCCAGTCGCCAGCAATGTAGGTCTCGGCAAAGCCGATATCACCAGACTTGAGGGCGGCCGAGCACACCTTCCAGTTGTGCAAATGCAGGGCAGCGTGGGGCAGTGCCTCGCCACCAAAGCGCTGCATGCTGCCATCGGGCATTTGCAAGGTGAGGCTGCCGTGGCGCAGGCCTTGAAGCAACTTCAACACTGTGCGGGCAGCGGCCGGAGTGCCTTGGGGAATGGAGAAAGATGTGGCGGTGCTGGTAGTCATAAAACGCTCATTTCAGCGGGTCGTAAAAGAAGTGGGAGGCATGGGTTTGCGGAAAAATCGGACTTTTTTCACAAACAGCTTCAAGGCTTGCCAATGAATGCGCAGCACCACGGCCAGCGTCATCAGGGGGTAGCGCAGCAAGGCTTGCCGAACTGCTGTGGCTGTCAAAGGCTGCAAGGTGCCGCTGACGCTGGTCTCGATCAAAGGACCACTGGCGTCGTCAAAGTCAATGCGCGCCACGGTGCGGGTGCGCTCGGCATTGAACATAAAGCGAAAGCGGTAAGCGCCCTCCACCGGGCAAAAGGGCGACACATGAAACACCTTGTTCGCGCGCAGCTCCAAGCCCAAGCGGGGCTCATCCAGCAAATAGCAGTGGCGCTCGCCAAAGGTGTTGTTCACCTCCACCACGATGGCTCGCAGCGAGCCATCCAAGCGGTGGCAGTACCAAAAACTGACCGGCTTGAAGGCAAAGCCCAGCACGCGCGGGTAGCAATGCAGCCAGACTTCACCGTCAGCACCTTCAATACCTTGGGCTTGCAGCAGCTCGACTAGCCAGCCCAGCGCGCCACCCTTGGCGGGTGCACGCCCGTCGCCGTGGTCGGCGTCAAAAAAACTCAAGGGGGCCCAGCGGTTGTAGGCCAGCGCGCCTGCGCCCTCGCGCGCCAGCGTGCGCATGGGCAACATTAAAAAGTAGGTGCCGTAGTCAAACGCGTGTTTCACAGGCTTGAGCCGGGTGTGGCGCACTTCGCCAAAACCGATCAGAGGAACAACCGCCCCGTTTGCTATGTTATTCATAGCTGATCAAGCAAGTATTTAGACACTTGCAGCCCTGATTTAAGCCCATCTTCATGAAACCCATAGCCCGTCCAGGCGCCACAAAAATAGGTGTGCTGCTGGCCTTGCAGCGCGGGTATCTGCCCTTGGGCGCGCAGGGCGGCCAGATCAAACACCGGATGGGCGTAATCAAACTCGGCGTGAATGTGGCGCGGATCAATCGGCTTGACCGGGTTGAGCGACACCACCACCGGCTGCTCAAATGGCACAGGCTGCAGCATATTGATGAGGTAGTGCAAACACACCCGGGCCTCACTGGCCTGTGCCTGTGCAGGCCCCGAGCGTTCGTAATTCCAGGCCGCCCAAGCGCGGCGCTTGGTCGGCAGCACCGAGGCGTCTGTGTGCAACACGGCGCGGTTGGCTTGGTAACGAATGGCACCCAAGGCCGCCGCCTCAGCCGGCGTAGCATCACCCAAAAGGGCTAAAGACTGGTCAGAGTGGCAGGCCAGCACCACTTGGTCAAAGCGCTCGGTCTTGCCGTTGGAGGTAATTTGCACGCCGCCTGCGTCGCGCGTGATGCGCTGCACCGGGCAGTTCAGGCGCTTGTCCTCAATGCGCGCCACAATTTTCTCCACATACTGGCGCGCACCGCCCGCCACCGTCCACCACTGGGGTCGGTTGGTGACCTGACTCAGGCCGTGGTTGTGGCAAAACCGAATCATGGTGGCCACGGGAAACTGCAGCATCTGGTCGGTGGGGCAGCTCCAGATGCAGCCCAGCATGGGCAAAAAGTACCAGTCCCGAAACTCATCCGAGAAGCCGTGCTGGCTCAAAAACTCAGACAAGGGCTGCAGTAAAGCCGCCTCGGCGCCCTGCTCGGCAATGCTGGTGGCCAGTTTGTTAAAGCGCATCACATCGCGCAACATGCGCCAAAAACGCGGGTTCAGCAGGTTGCTGCGCTGGGCAAACACCGTGCTCAAGTTGGAGCCACTCCACTCCAGCGGCCCACCCGCCCGCACACCAGGCACTTGCACAGAAAAAGACATGTCCGAGGGCACCGTGGGCACCTCCAGCTCTGCAAACAATTTGATCAGCTGAGGGTAAGTGCGCTCGTTGAACACCAAAAAACCCGTATCCACGCCGTGCGTGAGCGGGCCTTGGGGGCTGGGCAAAGTCAAATCTACGGTGTGGGTATGCCCGCCAAAATAGTCTCCCGCTTCAAACAGCGTGATCGCAGCCTTGTCGCGCAGCTGGTGCGCCACAGCCAAACCAGAAATACCGGAGCCGACGATGGCCACTTTCATGCTGCAGAACGGCCGAAACCTTTAATCAAAGGGAGATTGGCGAAATTTTTAAACATCAATTCAAACTTATTGGTTAACTTTGTGACTATAGGGTAATTCATAGAATCACCCACCCGGGAAGACCCTGATTTTGCTACGGCCTTGCAGCTGCGCCCGCCTGCTAGCATTCAGGGCATGACCGACAACACGCCCCTTACAGCCCTAGATGACCTGGCCCACAAAATAGCACTCACCAGCGCCATAGCCGCACGCATTGCCCAACTACCCCGCCCTTTGGTGTTTACCAACGGGGTGTTTGACGTGCTGCACCGCGGCCATGTGATGTACCTGGCCCAAGCCCGTGCTTTGGGGGCCAGCCTGGTGGTGGCCCTTAACACCGATGCCTCGGCCAAGCGCCTGGGCAAGGGGCCGGACCGCCCCCTGAATAATGAAGCCGACCGCGCCTTTGTGATGGCAGCGTTGGCATCGAGCAGTTTGGTAACGTGGTTTGACGAAGACACCCCGCTGGAACTCATTGCCCAAATCAAGCCAGATATTTTAGTTAAAGGCGGCGACTACGACATGCAAAAACTAGCCGAAACCCGCGTCGTGGAGTCATACGGCGGGCGGGCGCTGGCCCTGCCCTTTGTGGACGGCTACTCCACCACGGCGCTGGTGAGAAAAATCAGGGCGGGTTAAACGGCGCCGAGTGCCACGCCGGCCTGAGTCCGGAATTGTCCTCGCCTGAAACTGCCTTTAAAAAGCAAACGCTGAATCACC
>CAIMHL010000195.1 GCA_903840825.1 uncultured beta proteobacterium | reverse complement strand
CATCAAGGTGGTGGGGATGCCCAGCCGATAAAAACTCAGCGAAGCGCTACTTCGTGTCACGGTTCTACGCGCCAGTATTTCGTGCGCCATGAGCGCATCGGGCACCGAGCGGGTGAGTGCACAGACGGTATCCAAGGTGGTTGACAAGGGAATTACGCCCTCCGTAGGTACCAAGCGGGCTGTACTTTTAAAGCCAACAATGCCGTTCAAAGCCGCGGGTATGCGAATGGAGCCGCCCGTATCTGAGCCTAAACCGATCCAGGCTGCGCCTGTGGCGACAGAGACGGCTGCCCCTGAGGATGAACCACCTGGAATAAGCGCTTCTCCAGTTGAGCAAGCATTAACCGGTGTGCCGAAGTGGGGGTTTACCCCCACGCCAGAAAAAGCAAACTCCGACATATTGGTGCGGCCAATAAAAGCGGCACCCGCTTGGCGCAGGCGGGCCACCGCAGGGCAGTCTTCTTTGGCCTCGGGCGTACCAGCAAGCACTTGGGAACCCGCACGGGTGACCTGGCCTTGTACGTCAAACAGGTCTTTTATTGAAACCGCCAAGCCGGCGAGGGGTCGGCTTTGAAGGTTCAAGCCCTTGGGCATCGAAGGTGTTGATTCACGTGTCGAGCCGATAAAGACATGCCTGCAAGCCTCGGAGTGCGCCTTATCGAGCGACTTTTCCCACTCTTCTTCAGGTCTTGTCTGCCCTTGACGAATTAAGTTGAGTGTGGCGGTGAGGTCGGTGTACATTTTGTTGGAAGGGCTAATGTTATAATTTTTGGCTTCACTGGGCAGTCTAAAAACTTGCGCAGTGAAAATCAAGCAAACCAGTTTCATCAAGGTGTTGCAAAGTTTTGGGGAATATTTATAAAACCCTGTAGCCAAGCAAAAACGAACTGGATTTTAGACCTAACCTTTGGAGTTAAATATGTCCGTTACTATGCGCGAAATGCTCGACGCCGGTGTCCACTTTGGACACCAAACCCGTTTCTGGAACCCCAAGATGGCCCCGTTCATCTTCGGTCACCGTAACAAAATTCACATTATCAACCTGGAAAAATCGTTGCCGATGTTCCAGGAGGCTGCCAAATTTGTGCGCCAGATCTCTGCCAAGCGCGGTACCGTGCTGATGGTTGGCACCAAGCGTCAAGCGCGTGACACCGTGGCTGAAGAAGCCCAGCGCGCCGGCGTTCCTTATGTTGACCAGCGCTGGCTCGGCGGTATGTTGACCAACTTCAAAACGGTCAAAACTTCCATCAAGCGTCTCAAAGACATGAAGATTCAGCAAGAAGCTGGTCTTGACACTTTGAGCAAGAAAGAGCAATTGATGTTTGCCCGCGAACTCGCCAAGCTTGAGCGCGATATCGGTGGCATCCAAGACATGACTGTTTTACCCGATGCGATTTTTGTGATCGACGTGGGTTTCCACAAGATTGCTATCGCTGAAGCCAAGAAATTGGGCATTCCTTTGATCGCTGTGGTTGATACCAACCACTCGCCAGAAGGCATTGACTACATCATTCCAGGTAATGATGACTCTTCCAAAGCTGTTATTTTGTACGCCCGTGGTATTGCTGATGCCATCATTGAAGGCCGCTCAAACATGGTTGATGATGTCGTTAAAGCCATCGTCGCTGAAAGCGCTGACGAATTTGTTGAAGTGAACGAGGCTGCTGCCTGAGTTAACTGAGACCCCAAGAAAGGGGGGCATCTGTGCCCCTTTTTTTTAGACACTTTTTGAATACTTGAACTGATTACGGAGAATTAATATGGCTGCAATTACAGCAAGCATGGTCGCCGAACTGCGTGGCAAAACTGACGCACCGATGATGGAATGCAAACGCGCACTGACCGAAGCCGAAGGCGATATGGTCAAAGCTGAAGAGCTGTTGCGCGTGAAGTTGGGTAGTAAAGCTGGTAAGGCTGCTGGTCGTATCACGGCTGAAGGCGTGGTCACCAGTTTCATCGACGGCAACGTTGGTGCTCTGCTTGAAGTTAACTGCGAAACCGACTTTGTGACTAAAAATGACAGCTTCTTGGCTATTGCCAATGCCGCTGCCAAGTTGATTGCACAAAACAACCCTGCTGATTTGGAGGCACTGGGTGCCCTACCTTACGCGCAAGATGGTTTCGGCCCTACGTTGGAAGATGTGCGCAAGGGTTTGATCGGCAAGATCGGCGAGAACATGAGCTT
>CAIMHL010000194.1 GCA_903840825.1 uncultured beta proteobacterium | reverse complement strand
TGGCACAGGGCCCTTTGATTGAACACCACCCCCGTTTCCCGAATCGCGTCAACGCCGGGTTCATGCAGGTCGTGGACCGGGGCCACATACGCCTGCGGGTGTATGAACGCGGGGCAGGTGAAACCCTGGCCTGCGGCACCGGCGCTTGCGCTGCTGTGGTGGCCGGGATTCGCCTAGGCTTGCTCGATAGCACCGTCGACGTGCAAACTCGGGGTGGCTCCCTGACTATTTTCTGGGCCGGCGCGTCAGCGCCGGTGATGATGACCGGCCCCGCCGTCACTGTTTTTCATGGTGAAATCACTTTGCCAGACCACTTGTAACTTTATATGACCACTCCTTTTACCAACGCCATCACCGAAGACGACATTGCCAACTACCTGGCCAATGCCCCTGATTTCTTTGAGCGCCACGCCGAATTGCTGGCCGCCGTGCAACTCACCAGCCCCCACAGCAACCGGGCGGTGAGTCTGCAAGAGCGCCAAGCCACGCTCTTACGCGACAAAATCAAGATGCTGGAGGGGCGCAACCTAGACATGATCCGCCACGGCGGCGAGAACACGGTGCTCTCTGTCAAGCTCGTGCAATGGGCGCGCACCCTGTTTTTGACACCCGATCCCATGGACTTGCCCGGCTGCATGGCGGACGAAATTGAGACTCAGTTTGGCGTGCCCCAAGTCGCCATCAAGGTCTGGGGCGTGTCGCCCGCCTTTGCCCAGGCCGACTTTGCGCTCGGCGTGAATGAGGATACGCAGCGCTTTGCCGCTTCTTTGACAGAGCCCTTTTGCGGGGCCAACAGTGGGTTTGAAGTGGTGAACTGGCTCGGCGAGCCTTCACAAGTCAAGTCGCTGGCTATCTTGCCCTTGCGCAGCGGCCTGATCGGCAGCACCAACCCCGCCTTTGGCTTGCTGGTGTTGGCCTCGCCCGATGTGCAGCGTTTCAATAGCTCGATGGGCACTGACTTTTTGGCCCGTCTGGCCGAGTTGGCCAGTGCGGCGCTTTCGCCCTTAACTCGCGACTAAGCCACGGGGTCTAGAGCTCCCCGCCATGAACCAAGGCCCGTGGTGAACCGGTTAAATGAGGGCGCGCAGGCGCCCAGCCCAGTACCCTTGCCCTCAGACAAGGACCAAGCCTGGGTTGAGCGCTATTTGGAGCATGTGCGCGTTGAAAAACGCTTGGCCGCGCGCACCGTTGAGCTCTATGCGCTGGACCTCTTGAGGCTGCGCCACTATGCGCAACAAGCCAGCGTGACTTTGCTGCAGGTTCAAAACACCCACATCCGGCGCTGGGTAGCGCACATGCACGGCGCGGGCCGCAGTGCGCGGGGGATTGCGCTGATTTTGTCAGGCTGGCGCGGTTTGTATGTCTGGCTGGGGCGCGAGGGGCAGGTGGCCAGCAACCCCGTGCAAGACGTGCGCGCGCCCAAAGCTGGCAAACCCTTGCCCAAAGCCCTGAGTGTGGACGATGCCGTGCGGCTGGCCAGCTTCGAGAGCGAGAGCCAGCAACCCTGGATAGAGGCGCGTGACGCCGCCATGGTGGAGCTGCTGTACGGCGGTGGCCTGCGCGTCGGTGAGCTTACCGGGCTTGACGTGAGTGAGACCGCCGCTGCCCGGGGCTGGGTCAACCTGCAGGCAGGCGAGGCCCATGTGCTGGGCAAAGGCAGCAAGCGCAGAACCGTGCCGGTGGGTGTCAAAGCGGTCGCTGCGCTGGCCCACTGGCTGGTGTTGCGCGAAGCGGTGTTGAGTGCTGCACCGCGCACTGGGGGCTTTTTACCCGTGCAGCCCGCGCTTTTTATCGGGCGCGGCGCCACTCGTTTGACGCCGCAGTCCATCTGGCAGCGCCTGCGCCGTCGCAGCATGCAAGCTGGCCTCGACGCCCCAGTGCATCCACACATGCTGCGCCACTCGTTTGCCAGCCACCTGCTGCAGTCCAGCAGCGATTTGCGGGCGGTGCAAGAGTTGTTGGGCCACGCCAGCATCACCACCACGCAGGTTTACACCCGGCTTGATTTCCAACATCTGGCCAAAGCCTACGATGCCGCCCACCCCCGGGCCAAGATTAAAGTGGGCGATAAGAAGTAGGGTGCTTTAGCCTCGACAATCGGTGCGATGAAAACTATTCAACTTAAAGCGGGCAAAGAGCGCTCGCTCCAACGCCGCCATCCCTGGATTTTCGAGTCCGCCATTGCCCAAGGCAGCGCCGATGCGGGCGAAACCGTGCGCGTTGCGTCACACGACGGCACCTTTTTAGGCTGGGCTGCCTTCAGTCCAAGCTCAAAAATACGGGCGCGGGTCTGGAGTTTCACTGAATCCGAATGCATAGATGCTCCTTTTTTAGTAGCTGCTTGTGCCCGCTCAGTGGCTGCCAGAGATCGATTTAACATCAATAGCGACAGCCGGCGTCTGGTGCACGGCGAATCAGACGGCTTACCCGGCTTGATCGTTGACCAGTACGGCGACACCTTGGTGGCGCAGTTTTTGTCCAGCGGCGCCGAGCGCTGGAAAGACGTGCTGGCCGATGCCTTGCTGACCGCCACAGGATTGACCAAGCTGTACGAGCGCTCTGACGCGAGCGGCCGCAAGCTGGAAGGCTTGCCCGAAGTGACCGGCTGGCTGCGCGGCACTGGCCCCACCGAGTTGGTGCTCCAAGAACACGACTGGAAACTGCGCGTCAACATCGCTACCGGCCACAAAACAGGCTTCTATCTGGACCAGCGCGACAGCCGCAACTTGTTTGCCCAGACCACCCGTCGCCTCAAATTCGAGCGCGTGCTCAACTGCTTTTGCTACACCGGCGGCTTCACCGTGGCGGCTTTGACGGGTGGCGCAGCGCATGTGACGTCTATTGACTCCTCAGGCCCGGCACTGGAAACCGCTGCTGCCAATGTGGCCTTGAACGGATTTGAGGCCAGCCGCGCCACCTTTATGGACGCCGATGTGAACGCGTCTTTGCGCAAATTTGCCGCCGAGGGACGCACTTTTGACGCCATTATTTTGGACCCGCCCAAGTTTGCCCCTACCATTTCGCACGCCGAGCGCGCGGCACGGGCCTACAAAGACATTAACCGTCTGGCCTTCAAGCTGCTGGCTCCTGGCGGCGTGTTGTTCACCTACTCGTGCTCGGGCGGGGTGAGTGCTGATTTGTTCCATAAAATTGTGGCCTCTGCGGGCATCGATGCGCAGGTCGATGGCTACATTACCGAGCGCATGGGCGGTGCCCCCGACCACCCCATGACGATCAACTTCCCCGAGGGCGAATACCTCAAAGGTCTTGTGGTGATGCGTAAATGACCCGGACACATCAGGTCGCTAAACTCCTCACTTTGCTTCGCCCCCAACACTGAGAAAAACCGATGAGCCTTATCCCCGCCACTATCCTGACCGGTTTCCTGGGTTCAGGCAAAACCACCCTGCTCAAGCGCGTGCTTCAAGAAGCGCATGGCCAAAAAATTGCGGTGATAGAGAACGAGTTCGGTGAAGAAAACATCGACAGCGATATTTTGGTGTCCGACACCAACGAGCAAATCATCCAGATGAGCAATGGTTGCATTTGCTGCACCATCCGCGAAGACCTGCGTGCCACTCTGCGCGACTTGGCTGAGAAAAAACGCAAAGGCGAGCTCGTTTTTGACCGCGTGGTGATTGAGACCACCGGCCTGGCCGACCCCGGCCCGGTGGCCCAGACCTTTTTCATGGACGACGAGATTGCCGAAAGCTACCTGCTGGACTCCATCTTGACGCTGGTGGACGCCAAACACGCGGCCACCCAACTCAACGAGCGTCAGGAAGCACGCCGCCAAGTGGGGTTTGCCGATCAGATATTCATTAGCAAGACCGATCTGGTGTCGCCTGAAGACGTGAGCGCTTTGGCTCACCGCCTTAAGCACATGAATCCGCGTGCGCCACAAAAAGCCGTACATTTTGGCGAGGTGGCCTTGAGCGAGGTGTTTGACCTGCGCGGCTTCAACCTGAACGCCAAGCTCGATATTGACCCCGACTTCCTCAAAGACGAGGCCCATGACCACGCGCACCACGGTCACGACCATGGCCATGAGGGGCACAACCACGCACCTGGCGAGTCCTGCGACCACCCCTCCCACGCGCAGGAGGGTGGGCACCATCACCACCACGACGACGATGTTAAAAGCTTTGTCTTCAAGTCAGACCGCGCCTTCGATCCCGCCAAGCTGGAAGATTTCCTGGGGGCCATCGTCAATATCTATGGCCCACGCATGCTGCGTTACAAGGGCGTGCTCCATATGCAGGGCACCGAACGCAAGGTTATTTTCCAGGGCGTTCACCAGTTGATGGGCAGCGATCTGGGGCCCGCCTGGGCCGAGGGCGAGCAGCGCACCAGCAAGATGGTGTTCATCGGCATCGATCTGCCCAAAGACATCTTTTTGCAGGGTATGGAACAAAGCCTGGTCTGATACGCGGTTAAAACCCGTGATATGAGACAAATGATTGTCTCGATTCTGCAACTTATTCGTTTTGCGCCAACTAACCCTGTAAACTCGCGCGCCAATGAAACATGGAAAACACCTGGTTACAAAATTAGGGTGTTTAAGTGTTCAAACCCAAAATTCGGACCCGGAGGCGCCCTTGGCGCTCTCGTCCACCTGCTAGATTCATGCAAAATTTAATGATGCGAGGAGGCAAGAAGTGAAAGTTCAATCCGGGAAAGAAAAATCGGTGACCCCTGAGGTCGCGTTGGCCGCCAAAGTCAAGCCAGCAGTCAAAGCCGTTGCCAAAGCAGCGGTGACCAAGCCCAAGGCTGAAAAGGTCGCGAAGCCGACAGAAAAAGTTAAACCAAAGGATTCAGTGAAAACCACCGCCAAAGTCAGCCCAGCCGACGTCGTAGCCCCAAAAACCAAAACGCACACTGTGAAAGCTGGGACTCTGGCCAAAGCTGCCTTGCCCACCAAGCCTGTAGCCGTTGCAGCGCCAGTCGCCGCTGTCCCGGTTGATCCATCGGGTGTGCCAGCGCGCGCAGGTCGTCCCTCGTCACGTTTGGCCCAGTTAACGGTGCCTTCCATGGCCCAGTCAGTCGCGTCCACGGCTGCCAAAGCGAGTTTCACGCAAACCACATCGGTGCCCTTCATCGTGCCGCCTCTGGCCTCATCCGTGAAGAAAGACCCCAAGTTGGCCAACAACTGGAAAACCACGCCAGTTCAGGAGTTGACCGACGCCGAGGTCATCGCGATGCCTGACAGCGAGTACATGAACGACGTGCAAATGGCTTATTTCCGTTTGAAGCTGAACGTCCTGAAGGCCGGTATTTTGAGCAACGCCGGTGAGACGACTGAGCACTTGCGTGAAGAAACCGTGGTCGTGCCTGACCCCACGGACCGCGCCACCATTGAAGAAGAGCATGCGCTTGAGTTGCGTACCCGTGATCGCGAGCGCAAGCTGCTCAAAAAGATCGAGCAGTCGATCACGCGCATCGATGCCGGCGAGTACGGTTATTGCGATGAAACAGGCGAGGCCATTGGCCTTGGGCGCTTGTTGGCCCGCCCCACGGCCAATTTGTCGCTTGAAGCCCAGCAGCGCCGTGAGTTGCGCCAAAAAATGTTTGGTGATTAAGCTTTACTTTCTGCATCGCAGAGACTGAACAAGCCAACGAGTCCTTTAGCTGGACTCGTTGGCTTTTTTCGTTGCTTCCGTAGAATTTGACCCGCCCAGAGCCAATCCTGATCGATGAGAAATTCTTCTCTGTCCGCCAGTGTGCTCTTCGCGTGGCTGAAATATTTTTCGCCTTCATAACTCACTTTCAGAGCATGCGCTAAGTGCTTAATTTAGAACGACTTTAAAGCTTTTTTAGACTTCGAAGTCGCTTCTAAGTAATTGATTTCATTGAAAAAAATGTGCTTACCCCTGTCGCAGGTGGTGTTTTTACTGTTACAGTGCAAAAAAGTGGAGTTAAGTGGGTTTATGTGTCCATTTATTTCTTTCAAACGTTCAATTGCCAAAAAAGGTGCACTGTCGTGTTTCAAGGGGCCTCATCGCTAAGTCTGGATACCAAGGGTAGGCTCTCTGTGCCAACCCGGCATCGTGACGTCTTGAGCGCCTGTGCATCGGGTCAATTGACCATGACCAAGCACCCCCATGGCTGCTTGATGGTTTTCCCCCGCCCTGAGTGGGAAAAATTCCGTGAACGGATTGCGGCCTTGCCGATGTCCGCCCAGTGGTGGAAGCGGATCTTTCTGGGCAATGCCATGGATGTGGAGATGGATGGGACCGGTCGTGTGCTGGTGTCCCCTGAGTTGCGCCAAGCCGCAGGTATTTCAAAAGATGCCATCCTTTTGGGCATGGGGAATCATTTTGAGTTGTGGGACAAAGCGAGCTACGACGCTCAGGAAGCCCAGGCGATGCAGGGCGAAATGCCCGACGTCTTCAAGGACTTCTCTTTCTGAAAGCAAACGGTGGAACCTCTTTGGACACATACCACCGTTTTGCTGAAGGAGGCAGTCGATGCCTTGTTCAACAATCCGGACGCTTACCCTGCTGATTCAAGTGCGCAAGAGGGTACCTACGTAGATGCCACCTTTGGCCGGGGTGGGCATAGCCGCTTGATTCTCTCGCGCATGTCGCCCCAAGGGCACTTGATTGCTTTTGACAAAGACCTCGATGCCTTGGCTGAGGCCGCCACCATCCCTGACCCCCGGTTTTCCATTCGTCACCAGGGCTTTAGCCACTTGGGCGAGTTGGATAAGGGTAGTTTGGCGGGCGTGTTGCTTGACCTCGGCATCAGTTCTCCCCAGATTGACAACCCCGAGCGGGGCTTTAGTTTCAGGTTTGAGGGTCCGTTGGACATGCGCATGGACACCACACGCGGCATCAGCGTGGCGCAATGGCTGGAGACGGTCGAAGTAGAAAAAATAGCGGAGGTGATACGTGACTATGGCGAAGAACGGTTTGCTAGCCCAATTGCAAAGGCGATTGTTGCTCGCCGGCAAGAGCGAGGCCCAATTACGACCACCTCCGATTTGGCGCAACTCGTGGCTGATACGGTCAAAACCCGTGAAAAGGGGCAAAACCCTGCCACACGCACCTTTCAGGCTCTTCGGATTTTTATCAACGCCGAGCTTGAGGAGCTCCAGCAAGCTCTAGAAGCTTCGCTGCAGGTGTTGCAACCGGGTGGTCGTCTGGTGGTGATCAGCTTTCACTCGCTGGAAGACCGCATCGTCAAGCAGTTCATTGCCAAGTATTCCAAGGATGAATATGACCGGCGCGCTCCCTTTGCGGCGCCCAAAGTCATGCAGTTCAAGGCCTTGGACCGGATCAAGCCGAGTGCAGCTGAGGTTGAAGCCAACCCTCGCTCTCGCAGCGCCATCATGCGTGTGGCGCAAAGGACGGCAGGGTGACGCGCGTGACCTTTGTTTTGGTGATGGCTATTTTGGCCAGCGCCTTGTATTTGGTCAACGTGCAGTACGAGTCGCGCAAGCTCTTTACAGCACTTGACAAAGCACGGGCCGAGGCCCATCGGCTCGAGTCCGAGCACGAGCGGCTCCAAGTGGAGAAGCGGGCACAAATCACGCCTTTGCGCCTTGAAAAATTGGCCAAAGAGCGCTTGCAGATGCGCACCGTGACGCCCGCTATCACCAACTACGTCAGCTACAAGACTGACGAAGTTCGCACACCCCAGGGCGCGCAATGAGTCGCAGTGTGGTTTACACCTCAAGCCCTTTGTTGGCGAGCCGGACACCGGCTTGGCGCAGTAAATTTATTGTGGCCGTGATCGCTTTGGGCTTTGTGGGATTGGTGGCCCGTGCGGCCTACATCCAGGTCTTTGCCAATCAGTTTTTTCAAAAGCAGGGCGAGGTGCGGTTTGCCCGCACCTTGGAGTTGGCCTCCAACCGAGGACGCATTCTGGACCGCAATGGATTGATTCTGGCCTCTAGCGTACCTGTGCCCAGCATCTGGGCGAGCCCGGAAGATCTGGACCGCGACCCAGTAAAAATAGCTCAACTCGCGAAATTGCTTGAAATGCCCTTAAGCGAGCTCAATAAAAAGCTGGAAAACGAAAGCAAAAGCTTCGTCTGGCTAAAGCGCCAAGTGGACAACTCGGTGGCGCTTGAGGTGGCGGCGCTGAAATTAGACGGTGTCTACAAGCGCACCGAGTACAAGCGTCAATACCCCGAAGGCGAGGCTGCGGCGCACGTCGTGGGCTTCACCAATATCGAAGACAAAGGGCAAGAGGGGATCGAGCTGGCTTTCAATAAAGATTTGTCTGGCCACAACGGCTCCCGGCGCATCATCAAGGACCGTTTGGGCCGGGCTGTAGAGGATGTGGGTGAAAAAATACTGCCTGTTGATGGCCCGGATCTGCAACTGAGTATTGACAGCAAGGTCCAGTCTTTTGCCTATCAAAAGCTGCGCGACGCGGTACAGGTCAACAAAGCTAAAGCT
Organism: uncultured beta proteobacterium; assembly: GCA_903840825.1. Lineage (GTDB taxonomy): Bacteria > Pseudomonadota > Gammaproteobacteria > Burkholderiales > Burkholderiaceae_C > Rhodoferax. The sequence continues at coordinate 9,783 of CAIMHL010000194.1, read as the reverse complement.
GGCAGCGTGGTGGTGCTCGACGCTATCACAGGCGAGGTGTTGGCCTTGGCCAACTACCCCAGCTATTCCCCCGCCAAGCGCGTGCACATGAGCGGCGAACAGCTTCGCAACCGCGCGCTGACCGACACCTTTGAGCCCGGTTCAGTAATTAAGCCTTTTACCGTTGGCTTGGCTTTAGATACGGGGCGCGTGACGCCCCAGTCCCTGATTGACACGGGTTCCGGTAAGTTCAACATGTCAGGCTCAACTATTTCGGACTCGCATCCCAATGGGGTGCTGACGGTCGAGGGGGTGATTCAAAAATCCAGCAATATTGGCACCACCAAAATTGCCATGCAAATGCCAGCCCGCGAAATGTGGGAGTTGTTTTCCAACGCGGGTTTCGGTCAAAAGCCCGAAATCAGTTTCCCAGGGGCTGTTTCCGGCCGACTGCGCCCCTACAAGACCTGGCGGCCTATCGAGCAGGCCACCATGTCTTATGGCTACGGCTTGTCGGCCTCCTTGTTTCAAATTGCCCGCTCTTACACCGTGTTCACCAACGATGGACAGATCATTCCAGCCACCATGCTTAAAAGCAGTGAACCTGCGGTGGGCGCACAAGTCTTATCAGCGCGTACCGCAGCCCAGGTTCGCAAAATGTTGCAAATGGCGGCAGGGCCAGGCGGCACGGGTCAAAAAGCACAAACCATTGGTTATTCGGTGGGCGGTAAATCGGGTACTGCCATTAAGCAGGCTGGCAAAGGCTACGGCGTTGCGGGTAACCGCAAGTACCGAGGCTGGTTTGTCGGGATGGCTCCAATCGATAAGCCGCGCATTATTGTGGCCGTCATGATTGACGAGCCCACCGCAGGCCAGTACTACGGTGGCGCTGTGGCAGCGCCCGTGTTCAGTGAAGTGGTGCAGCAAACCTTGCGCATGATGAATGTGGCCCCCGATATGGCGGTCAAGCCACAAATTGTGGCCAATGCCGAAGCAGAGAGCCTGTGATGCTTGAACTTCAAACCCCCACCGATGCCGCCCACTGGTTGCGTAGCCGCGTCACGGGCACGCTCCAGACAGACAGCCGCAAAGTGGGTCCGGGCGACGGTTTTATTGCCTGGCCAGGTGCTGCCACCGATGCTCGCCAGCATGTGGCCAGTGCCCTGGCTCAGGGCGCGACCGCTTGTTTGGTTGAGTTTGAGGGCTTGGAGGCTTTTTCCTTTAACAACGAGGCTGTGGCCTGTTTCAAGCAACTCAAGGCCGCCAGCGGTCCGGTGGCGGCCGCCTACTTTCAACAACCCAGCCAAGCGCTGGACGTGATCGCTATCACGGGCACCAACGGCAAAACCTCAAGCGCCTGGTGGTTGGCTCAGGCGCTATCAAATTTGAAGCTAGTTAAGCAATTCCCATGCGCTATGGTGGGCACTTTAGGCATTGGAGTGCCACCGGTGCCCGGGGCCACACATTCGGCCTCTGATTTGATCGTCACTGGCCTGACCACGCCTGACCCTGTGCAGCTGCAGCAAGCGTTTAGGCGTTTTGTGGACCAAGGTATCAAGGCCTGTGCCATTGAAGCCTCGTCGATTGGCCTCGAAGAGCATCGCCTTGATGGCACGCAGGTTTGCACGGCGATATTCACCAACTTTACGCAAGACCACCTGGATTACCACGGCTCGATGGCGAACTATTGGCTGGCCAAAGAGCAGTTGTTTGAGTGGCCGGGGCTTCAATCAGCAGTTGTTAATGTGGATGACCCGCAGGGGCGTTTGCTGGCGAACAAGCTGCAAGGCCAAGCGCTTGATGTTTGGACCGTGTCGTGCCAGGGGCCCGCGCGCCTTGAGGCCTTTGACATTCGCATCGAAGCCCTGGGTTTGCAATTCAAGGTGCGCGAAGCCGGTGTGCCAGATGGTGTCGTCCACACCTTGCAAACCAAGTTGATCGGCAACTTCAATATCGCTAATCTGCTGGGTGTGATGGCCGCCATGCGCACCTTGGGTGTGCCGCTTGAGGCGGTTGTTGCGGCGTGTCTTGACCTGTCGCCCGTGCCCGGTCGCATGGCGTGTGCCGGTGGCGTGGGCCAGCCTTTGGTGGCCGTCGATTACGCCCACACGCCTGATGCGTTGGGCCAGGCGCTGCAAGCCTTGCGCCCCTTGGCTGAGCAACGGGGTGGTCAGCTTTGGTGTGTTTTTGGCTGTGGCGGCGACCGCGATGCGGTCAAGCGGCCCCTGATGGGCGCTATGGCGGCACGCCATGCCGACCACACCATCGTCACCAGCGACAACCCCCGCCGTGAGGAGCCGCTCACCATTGCCAGTCAGATTTTACTGGGCATGAGCGGTTGCCAAACCGTCATCGTCGAGCTTGACCGTGCCCGTGCCATTGCTCAGGCTTGTGCCAGAGCGGCCCCGCAGGATGTGGTCTTGGTCGCCGGTAAGGGCCATGAAGACTACCAAGAGACGATGGGTCAGCGAATCACTTTTTCTGACATGGCGCAAGTACAGCAGGCCTTGTCGATTGTTATGCCGACAGCCCTAGGTCTGGACGCCGATGCCATGATGACACTCGCGCAAGCGCAGCGCTGGCTGACACAAGCCAGCTTCTCAAGCGAGGGCGATGTCGCCTTCAAGCGCGTTCACACCGATACGCGCACGCTCCAGCCCGGCGACTTGTTTGTCGCTTTGAAGGGTGAGCGTTTTGACGCCAATGATTTTCTGGCTGAGGCCAAAGCCCGGGGCGCAGTGGCGGCCCTGTGTCAGGGCGCGCAGGCACTGTCTAAATTGCGTGAGGCCGGTTTGCCGGGCTTGGTGGTGCCTGATGCCAAGGCGGCTTTGGGCGAGTTGGCGACGCGCTGGCGTGCCCAGTTCTCATTGCCGCTGATGGCAGTGACCGGCAGCAATGGCAAAACCACCGTGACGCAAATGATCGCGTCGATTTTGAAAGCTTATCTGCCAGAGGCTTTTCTGGCTACACAGGGCAATCTCAACAACGAGATTGGCGTGCCCTTGACTGTGTTGCGCCTGCGCCGCCACCATGCCCTAGCCGTGGTGGAGTTGGGCATGAACCACCCCGGTGAAATTGCCGTGTTGGCAGCAGTAGCCCAGCCCACGATTGCGCTGGTGAACAACGCACAGCGCGAGCACTTGGAATTTATGGCCACAGTTCAAGCAGTGGCCGAAGAAAACGGCGCTGTGATTGATGCCTTGAGCGCTTCAGGCGTGGCGGTGTTCCCGGTCGATGATGATTTCACCCCGGTCTGGATGGCCAAGGCAGGCGCTCGGTCGACCTTGAAGTTTGGCCTCGCCAATGAGGGCGTGGTACGGGCTGATGTGCGCGGCGTTCAGGCCACTTGGGCCGGCGCTGCCTGGCAAGTCAGCGTCCAGACTCCCGCGGGCGCTATTGACTACGCCTTGCACATTGCAGGTATGCACAACGTCAAAAATTCTTTGGCCGCCGTGGCTTGCACGCTCGCCGCCGGTGTCCCTCTGGCGGTGATTGCCCAAGGGCTGTCAGCCTTTGAGCCGGTCAAAGGCCGCTCACGGGCGTTGATGGTCAGCATCGACGGCCGGGCCATCACACTCATTGACGACACCTACAACGCCAACCCTGATTCCGTGCAGGCCGCTATTGCGGTGCTGGCGGCCTTGCCCGGCCCCCGGTTATTGGTGCTGGGCGACATGGGTGAAGTGGGCAACCAAGGCCCTGCGTTTCATGCCGAGGCCGGTGCCTTGGCCCGCCAAGTGGGCATTGAGCAACTTTTTACGCTGGGCGATTTGTCCAGCGCGGCGGCGAATAGCTTTGGTACGGCCCGCCATTTCCCGGATATCGCGGCACTTCAAGCCGCCGTGCTGGCTGAGTTGCCCACTGTGGGCAGTGTGCTGGTCAAAGGCTCACGCTTCATGAAGATGGAACGTGTGGTGGAGGCCATCGCCAGCGCTGCTCTGCAAAAAAAGAAAGAAATCCATGTCGAATCACATTAACGCCAGGTCTTCGTCATGCTCTTAAGTCTTGCCCAATGGCTTCAATCGCAGTCGTCCGGTTTCGGATTTTTGCGCGTTTTTCAGTACCTGACTTTGCGCGCCGTGATGGCCGCTGTGACGGCGCTCCTCATGGGCCTGATCGCCGGCCCCTATGTAATTCGTCGCCTGGCCGAGCTCAAAATTGGCCAGCCTATTCGCGGTTACGGCATGGACTCGCACATGGTCAAAAGCGGTACACCCACGATGGGTGGCGTGTTGATATTGCTGTGTATTTCGGTCTCTACTTTGCTCTGGGCTGACCTGAGCAACCGCTTTGTCTGGATCGTGCTGGTGGTCACCCTGGGTTTTGGCGCTATTGGCTGGGTGGATGACTGGCGCAAGGTGGTCAACAAAGACCCCGAGGGCATGCCTTCGCGCGAAAAATACCTGTGGCAGTCGGTCATTGGCTTGTTGGCGGCGCTCTACCTCGTGTTCAGCATCTCGGAGAGTTCCAATTTGCGCGTGCTGGAGTTGTTCCTGAAATGGGTGCAATCCGGGTTTGATTTGAATTTGCCGCCCAAAGCTGGCCTGCTGCTGCCTTTATTCAAGGAAATCAGCTATCCCTTGGGCGTGTTGGGTTTTGTGCTGCTCACTTACCTGGTGATTGTGGGCTCCAGCAATGCGGTCAATTTGACGGACGGCCTGGACGGTCTGGCCATCATGCCCGTGGTGCTGGTGGGCTCGTCGCTGGGTGTGTTTGCTTACGTGACGGGCAGTGCGGTGTACTCCAAGTACTTGTTTTTCCCGCACATTCCGGGCTCTGGCGAATTGCTGATTTTCTGCTCGGCCATGGCCGGTGCCGGTTTGGCCTTTTTGTGGTTCAACACGCACCCCGCGCAAGTTTTTATGGGTGATGTGGGCGCTTTGGCACTGGGCGCAGCGCTGGGCACGATTGCTGTGATCGTGCGCCAGGAAATTGTGCTGGCCATCATGGGCGGCATCTTTGTGGTGGAAGCCCTGTCGGTCATGATGCAGGTCACCTGGTTCAAATACACCAAGAAAAAATATGGCCAAGGGCGCCGACTTTTGAAAATGGCACCTTTGCACCACCACTTTGAGAAAAGCGGTTGGAAAGAGACCCAAGTGGTGGTTCGTTTCTGGATCATCACCATGCTCTTGTGCCTGGTCGGTTTGTCTACCTTGAAGCTGCGTTAAACCGTGATAGCTCTTAAAGACCAACACGTTCTCATCCTGGGCCTAGGCATCTCCGGCCTGGCGATGGCGCGTTGGTGCGCCCGTTGCGGTGCGCAGGTGACGGTGGCGGATACCCGTACAGCACCGCCCCAGTTGGCCACCTTGCAACAGGAAGTGCCTGGAGCCCGTTTTGTCAGTGGCCCCTTAAATGCCAGCTTGGTGGAGGGTACCGACATTCGGGCTGTGTTCAAAAGCCCCGGTTTGACACCAGCTGAAGTTGCTCCTGTTTTAAAAGCTGCTCAAGCAATTGGCTTATGGTCTGCAGGCGAATTAGGCTTATTTTCTCAAGCCCTGCTTGACCTCGGGGTAGCGAGCGATTACCAGCCCAAAGTGCTGGCCGTCACGGGCACCAACGGCAAAACTACCGTCACGTCACTGGCAGGCCAGTTGGTCAGTCGCGCCGGAAAAACGGTGGCTGTGGCGGGCAACATCGGCCCCGCTTTGTTGGATACCTTGACGGCGCACCTAGAAGCTGACGCGCTCCCTGAAGTTTGGGTGATTGAGTTGTCCAGTTTTCAGCTGGATGGCGACACCAGCTTTGAGCCTACTGCCGCCGTGGTGCTCAACCTGTCGCAAGACCATCTGGACTGGCACGGTTCTATGGCCGCTTACGCAGCGGCCAAAAGTGGCATCTTCGGCAAGGCCGGCCTGATGCTGTTGAACCGCGAAGACGCTGCCGTGATGGCGATGCTGCCAGAGCCAGTGCGCGTCAAGTTGCAGCGCCCGCTTTACCGGACCTATGTGACCTTTGGCGGTGACATGCCCCAGCGCCCTGGGGACTTTGGCATTGAACAAGTCAACGGCATGGTGTGGCTGGTGCGCGCGCTGGAAGCCGATGAAACGCTCAAAAAGCGCAAAGGCGAAGAAGTTGAGTTGCACATCCAGCGGCTGATGCCGGCCGATGCCCTGCGTATTCGAGGGCGTCACAATGCGGTCAACGCCTTGGCGGCCCTGGCTTTGGCCAGCGCAGCAGGGTGCGCGCTAGGCCCCATGTTGTATGGCTTGCGCGAATACCGGGGTGAGCCGCACCGGGTAGAGCCGATTGGCATTTTCAATGAAGTCGAATTCTTTGACGACAGTAAAGGCACCAATGTGGGCGCTACCGTGGCCGCTTTGGCGGGCTTGGGTGCAGACCGCCGGGTGATCGTTATTTTGGGTGGCGAGGGCAAGGGGCAAGACTTCTCGCCCCTGGCCGAGCCGGTGGCGCGCTACGCTCGTGCGGTGGTGCTGATCGGCCGCGATGCCCCGGTGATTGAGGCCGCTTTGCAGGAGTCAGGGGTGCCCTTGGTTCATGCCGACACCATGAGCCAGGCCGTGGCGCTGGCCAATGCCAAAGCGCACGCGGGTGATGCGGTTCTGATGTCGCCAGCGTGCGCTAGTTTTGACATGTTTGACAACTACGAGCACCGCGCCCGCGCTTTTTGTGAGGCGGTCAACGAGATCGCCAGCGCGGCGGGTGTGGACATGGAGGGCACCCTGTGAGTGCGGTCAAGGAACGTTTGGCGGGCTGGTTTTCGGGGCTGCGTCAGCCTGTGGAAGATGTCTTGCCAGTGCGACTGGGCGAAAACCGCCGCTTTGCCACTGGCAGCGCCCCTACTCAGGCGATGGGTTTCGACCAGGCGCTGATCTGGGTGGTAGTTGCTTTGCTCGCTTGGGGCATGGTGATGGTGTATTCGGCCTCCATTGCCATGCCGGAAAACCCCCGCTTTGCCAAGTACACCCCAACCTATTTTCTGTTTCGCCACATGTTGTGGTTGGTGATCTCGTTCGTGGCCGCACTAATTGCTTTTCAAGTGCCGATGACCACCTGGGAAAAGTTGGCCCCAGCCTTGTTTTTAGGCTCGCTGGTGTTGTTGGTGCTGGTGTTGGTGCCCCACGTCGGCAAAGTGGTTTACGGCGCGCGCCGTTGGATTGCACTGGGGCCGTTTAGTTTTCAGCCCTCCGAGCTGGTCAAGTTCACCGTTCTTTTGTATGCCGCCGACTACATGGTTCGCAAGATGGATGTGAAGGAACGTTTCTTCCGCGCGGTTTGGCCGATGGTGGCGGCTGTCGCAGTGGTCGGCGTTTTGCTGCTGCTGGAGCCAGACATGGGTGCCTTCATGGTGATTGCCGTGATTGCGATGGGTATTTTGTTTTTAGGCGGTGTCAACGCCCGCATGTTTTTTCTTATCGTCACTCTGCTGGTCGGGATATTTGGCATGATCATCGCGTCCAGCCAGTGGCGGCGCGAGCGAATTTTTGCCTACCTGGACCCTTGGAGCGAGGACAACGCCATCGCCAAAGGCTACCAGCTCACCCACTCCCTGATTGCGATTGGCCGGGGCGAAATATTCGGCGTCGGCCTGGGCGGCAGCGTCGAGAAACTTCATTGGTTGCCCGAGGCCCATACCGACTTTTTACTGGCCGTGATTGGCGAAGAATTTGGGCTGGTGGGTGTGGTGCTGGTCATCGGTCTGTTCCTCTGGCTGACCCGGCGCATGATGCACATTGGCCGCCAGGCGATTGCGATGGACCGGGTTTTTGCCGGTCTGGTGGCGCAAGGCGTGGGTATCTGGATGGGTTTTCAGGCCTTCATCAACATGGGCGTGAATCTGGGTGCTTTGCCCACCAAGGGTTTGACCTTGCCTTTGATGAGCTATGGCGGCTCCGCCATCTTGGTTAACTTGGTGGCCCTCGCCGTGGTGCTGCGCATAGATTATGAAAACCGCCAACTCATGCACGGAGGCCGGGTATGAGTCGCACGGCTTTGGTGATGGCCGGTGGCACGGGCGGCCATATTTTCCCTGGACTTGCCGTGGCAGTTGCTTTGCGCGAGCGTGGATGGCGCGTGGTCTGGCTGGGCGGGGTGGGCAGCCCGGCTAAACCCAGCATGGAAAGCCAATTGGTGCCGCCACAGGGCTTTGAATTTAAGACGATTGATTTTTCAGGCGTGCGTGGCAAAGGCCTCTCCACACTGGCCCTGTTGCCGGTGCACCTGCTGCGGGCTTGCTGGCAAAGCGTGCAGGTGCTGCGCCGTGTCAAGCCAAATGTCGTCATCGGCTTGGGCGGCTACATCACTTTGCCCGCGGGCTTGATGAGCGTCCTGATGGGCAAGCCGCTGGTGCTGCATGAGCAAAATTCAGTCGCTGGTATGGCCAATAAAGTGCTGGCCCGATTGGCTAGCCGGGTTTTCACCGCCTTCCCTCGCGTGATGAAGCAGGGCGAGTGGGTGGGCAACCCGCTGCGCTCAGCCTTTTTGACTCAGGCGGACCCCCAGCTTCGTTTTGCCGGTCGCAGTGGCTCCTTGCGCATATTGGTTGTGGGCGGAAGTTTGGGTGCCAAAGCTTTAAATGAGGTGGTGCCTCGCGCATTGGCGCTGTTACCTGATGCCCAACGTCCACACGTCATTCATCAAAGCGGTGCCCTGCAAATAGAGGCCTTGCGCGCCAACTACGCCCAATGCGGTGTTCGGGCCCAATTGACCCCGTTCATTGAGGACACCGCGCACGCCTTCGCAGAAGCCGATTTGGTCATTTGCCGTGCCGGCGCCAGCACGGTGACCGAGTTGGCGGCCGTAGGCGCTGCGGCCTGTTTTGTGCCGTTCCCCTTCGCCGTGGATGACCACCAAACCCACAACGCCCAATTTTTGGTCAAGCAAGGCGCAGGCCTGCTGCTTGATCAAGCCACGTTAACGCCCGAAAGCCTGGCTGAATTGCTGCAAAAAACAGAGCGTTCCAAGCTGCTTTCATGGGCGCTTGAAGCCAAAAAACTACAAAAAATTGAAGCTGCGGCGAAGATCGTCGCGGCCTGTGAGGAATTAAGCCAATGAAACACGCAGTGCGCCATATTCATTTCGTCGGTATCGGGGGCGTGGGCATGTCCGGCATTGCCGAGATTTTGTTCAATCTGGGCTACACCATCTCAGGCTCAGACCTGGCAGACAGCGCGACTTTGCAGCGCCTGGCGCAATTGGGGATTCAAACTTATTTGGGACATGCCGCATTGAATGTCCAAGGTGCCGATGCGGTGGTCACCTCCACCGCCGTGCTAGCGGACAACCCCGAAGTCATCACCGCCCGCGAGAAGCAAATTCCGGTGGTGCCACGCGCCCTGATGCTGGCCGAGCTCATGCGCCTCAAGCAGGGCATTGCCATTGCCGGTACCCACGGCAAAACCACCACCACCAGTCTGGTGGCCAGCGTGTTGGCCGAGGCCGGACTGGACCCCACCTTCGTGATTGGCGGTCGTTTGAACAGCGCCGGTGCCAATGCCAGGTTGGGCCAGGGCGACTACATCGTGGTTGAGGCAGACGAGTCGGATGCCTCCTTCCTGAATTTGTTGCCCGTCATGGCGGTTGTCACCAATATCGACGCCGACCACATGGAAACCTATGGCCATGACTTTGGCCGCCTCAAGCAGGCGTTTGTCGATTTTCTGCACCGCATGCCTTTTTACGGCACCGCCATTTTGTGCACGGACGACCCCGCAGTGCAGGACATCGTCACCGAGGTGACCTGCCCCATCACCAGCTACGGCTTCAATGAGGGTGCGCAAGTGCGGGCCGTCAACGTGCGGGCCGTGGCGGGACAAATGCACTTCACCGTGCAGCGCCGCA
>CAIMHL010000193.1 GCA_903840825.1 uncultured beta proteobacterium | reverse complement strand
TTGGCGCATCTTGTTGAGCACCACGGTGTGCCCGACATGAATATCGGGGGCCGTTGGATCCAGGCCGAGCTTGATGCGCAGCGGTGTGCCGGTGGCCTCTGAACGGGCAAGTTTTTTGACCCAATCTTCCTGCGGAATCAACTCTTCACAGCCCCGCAAGGACACGGCAAGCGCTTCCAAAACTCGGTCTGTCACGGGATGTTTAGGGGCCAGGGCTTGATTCATAAGGGTTTTTCTTGATGCAGCAGGTTTTGACGAAGTTATAATTACACCTCGTTACTGCCTAATATTTTAAGTGGCCTCGCACCTCACCTATCGACAACTAGTTGAGTAGGCGCCGAAACCATTTATACGCTTTGGAATTTCTGCTTTGATAAATCGACTTGCTACTGCCAAAAATGATTTTTTGAACTACTCAAGTCAAACCATCAAGCAGTACCCCAAACGCATCACAGCGCTTTTAGTTGTATTGATGTTGGGCGGTGGTGGCGGATCTTTTGCAGTGGCTAATTTTGCCCCAGATGCGTCCGACCTACCGGTTCGTGAAGTGGTTGAGACTGTTCAGAGTCTCCCCATCATCGACTCAGACATTCTGGGTGCACAAAGCTTCAAGCTCTTCAGGTCTGAGACCACACGATCCAGTGATACCGCCGATACCTTGCTAAAGCGCCTCGGTGTTGATGACGCTGCTGCCACTGCCTTTATTCGCACGGACGCTTCAGCGCGCCTCTTGCTCGGGCGAAGTGGCCGCAGCGTGACCGCAGAAACTGCAACCAACAACAGTTTGCTCAAACTCAGCGCACGTTGGACCACCGACGACAGTGGCGACTTCAAGCGCCTGGTGGTAGAAAAAACACCACAAGGTTTTCAATCCAGGCTCGAATCAGCGCCCTTGACGGCCACCTCGCAGCTGGCCAGCGGCACGATCCAGACCTCCCTCTTTGCTGCCACTGACGATGCAAAAATTCCTGATGCCATTGCCATCCAGGTCGCCGAAATTTTCTCTAGCGATATCGATTTTCACCGGGCTTTGCGCAAAGGGGACCGCTTTTCCGTGGTCTACGAATCCCTTGAAGGGGACGGCGAATCCCTACGCTCAGGTCGTGTTTTGAGTGCCGAATTTGTTAATAACGGGAAAACATTTCAAGCCATGTGGTTTCAGGACCCTGTCGCTGGCAACGTCTCTGCAAGCTTGGACAACCGCAACAAAGGAGGCTATTTCACACTGGATGGCCGCAGCCTTCGCCGCTCATTCCTGGCTTCGCCCATGGAGTTTTCCCGTATATCCAGCGGTTTCAAAATGCGCTTCCATCCGATTTTGCAGACTTGGAAAGCCCATTTAGGCATTGATTACGCAGCTCCGACCGGCGCGCCTGTTCGCAGCATTGGAAACGGCACCGTTGAATTTGCGGGCGTACAAAATGGCTTTGGCAACGTGGTCTTCATCAACCATGGCAACAACCGCGTCACGGTTTACGGCCACCTGAGCCGCATCAACGTTCGCAAGGGTCAAGCTGTGTCACAAAGCCATAATATTGGCGCAGTCGGTTCAACAGGTTGGGCAACCGGCCCTCACCTTCACTTTGAATTCCGTATCAACGGAAAACCCACGGACCCCATGACGATTGCCCGCCAAAGTGAAGCCGTTTCCATCTCAGCAACGGCCAAAGCACGCTTTGACCAAGCTGCTGCCAGCAGCCGTCAAGCACTGGTTTCGGCGGCCTCTATGCAGGTGGCCAGCGCTCAATAAATACCGCGATCCGGGTGCTGCAGCATGGCTGAGCTCTACATAGGCCTCATGTCGGGCACCTCGCTGGATGGTGTTGACGGCGTTTTGGTCGCCTTTGAGGGCGAAAAACTGAACGTCCTCGCCTATTCAACAGCACCTTTCTCACAAGTGTTGATCCAAGAGTTGATGGCACTCAACAGCCCTGGCGAGAATGAATTGCACCGGGGAGCTCTAGCAGCCAACGCCCTCGTCAGGGTCTACGCCCGAGTGGTTGAAGATTTACTGAAGCAAACAGGCGTGGCGCGTGGGCAAGTCACCGCTATTGGCGCACATGGCCAGACCGTTCGTCACCAACCACAGGCTTTTGACGGCACGGGCTACACGCTTCAACTCAACAACCCGTCCTTGCTCGCCGAACTGGTCGGAATAGACGTGGTGGCTGATTTCCGTAGCCGTGACGTGGCAGCAGGTGGCCAAGGAGCCCCTTTGGTGCCCGCCTTTCATCAAGCGCTGTTTGGGCATTCATGCAGCACGGTTGCAGCCCTCAATATCGGCGGCATAGCCAACATCACCATCCTAGGCCCTGATCTGGCTGATGATGTCTTGGGGTTCGATTGTGGCCCCGGCAATGCCCTGATGGATGCTTGGTGTCTCAAGCACCTAGGGAGGCCCTACGACGCCGGTGGAGCTTGGGCAGCCTCAGGCAGCGTCCATCCAGACTTGCTGGCTGCAATGCTAAGGGAGCCTTACTTCGGACAAGATGCGCCCAAAAGCACCGGGAGAGATCTTTTCAACTTCACTTGGCTCACAGCACATCTCAATGATTTCCCAAGTGTTTCTCCAGCTGATGTGCAAGCAACATTGACTGAATTAACGGCCAGCTCCTGTGCAGATTGCGTAAGCATCTATGCACCAAATAGCAAGTTATTGATCGTTTGTGGGGGGGGTGCTTTTAATACACACCTGATGCAACGGCTACAGGCGCATCTTCCCTGGCTTGAAGTCTGCACGTCTCAGGACAAAGGTTTGCCCCCTTTGCAGGTGGAAGCGGCTGCGTTTGCCTGGTTAGCCAGAAAAACAGTTAGGCGCGAAACGTCCAGCTTGCAAAAAGTAACGGGCGCCAAAGGCGCCCGGATACTGGGTTCAATTTACCCGGCTTAAAGCCAAGTTCGACGTTCAGGTCGAAAAGCTAGACCCACAACCGCAAGTTGAGGTGGCGTTAGGATTTTTGATCACAAATTGAGCGCCCTGCAGGTCTTCTTTGTAATCAATTTCTGCGCCCAAAAGATACTGATAGCTCATGGCATCAATTAACAGTGAAACACCATTTTTGGACATGATCGTGTCATCTTCATTGGTAATCTCATCAAAAGTAAAACCATACTGAAAGCCTGAACAGCCACCACCTTGCACAAAAACTCTCAACTTGAGTTCTGGATTACCTTCCTCAGCGATCAGATCGGCGACCTTGGCGGCAGCGCTGTCCGTAAACAAAATAGGAACAGGCATTTCAGAGGTGATAATTTCTGCTACTGCACTCATGACTTACTCCGATAAATTAGATGACCTGAATACTACAGGAATTTGCTCAAGCATTACATCATGCATTGTTTGCCGCTAATTTCAGTGTGGGCTTTTCTTCGCCTTCGACCAAAGGGCGCAATTGGCCGGAAATGATGGCACCCTGGTGCATTTCCAGAGCAGCATAGTTCACATCACCGTTGATTCTGGCCTTGGGCTGAAGTTCCAGCAGTAGACGGGCGTGAACAGGACCATTCACAGCGCCGTTAATGATGATGTGGTCTGCCTGAATTTCGCCAGTAACAGTGGCCGTTTCAGAAATCACCAAAATAGTCGGGGACTGCGAATCTCCGTTGACATTGCCATTCACAACGCCGTCAATTCTCAATCCGTCAGAAAAGTTGTAATTCCCTTGGATTTGGGAACTTTCTGCAATTAGGCTTTTTATAGCGGGCTGTTTTTTTTTATTAAACATTAAAAACCTTCAGACAATTGAAATTACATTTTTTGCGCTTTTACCGCTCTGATCAAAGATCCGTCAAGGACTTTGGTGGTGATCTCTTTGACCACGACCTGAGCGGGTATTTCGTAAACACCATCAAATCGACCGTACTGCTTGATCTTGATGGCCTGTGAGCCTGAAGGCACAAGGCCTGCCCAAGGCTTACCATTTTGCAAGCCAGACAAGCTAACCTCAAGTCGACCGCTAAATTCAGGCGAATTTTTTGCGGCTTGGATAATCAGTACTTGCCACTTGATTTCGCGATCACTACGGAACTCGGCCTGCAAACCGCGAATTGAGATTTGCTCGGTTCCGGTCGAGGGAATTAATTTTTCAAAAAACCCCAAATCATCCTTCAAACCCTGGTTATCTGCCGTCAATAATTTAATTTGATCGACCAATTTTTCTTGGGCTACCCTCTCAGACGTCATCACAGTGCCTGCCGTGTTGGAAATGGACTGCGCCTGGTCACGCTCCCTTTTCATCTGCAGAACTTCAGCCTCCAAAGCAGCGTTTAATTGGCGCGATTTCTCCAGCTCTTGCTTAACCCCCTTATCCAGTCCTGCAATCTCTTTTCCAAACTCAAAAGCCCACAAACTGAGGGAGGCACAAAAGCCGAAAACAAGGGCGAAAGCAACCCAGCGCAAGGGCCAAGGCAAGTTGCTGCGAACTGACATGCGCGGCGCGCTGACCGTCAGGCGGCGAAAAAGCAAACGTAATCTCATAAGTGCGGGAGTCTATCAGCCCGTATGCAAACAGCCGCCAAAATTTGCATTTTGGCGGCTGTTTGTCCAACAGTTCGTTGGCGAAATTCCCAGTGGAAATTAACGCTTGCTGAACTGCTTGCGGCGACGCGCACCGTGGAAGCCGACTTTCTTACGTTCGACTTCACGCGCATCACGCGTCACGAATCCTGCTTTGCTCAGCTCGGACTTGAGCGTTGCATCGTAGTCAATCAGAGCACGGGTGATGCCGTGGCGCACAGCGCCAGCTTGGCCGGACTCACCGCCGCCTGCCACGTTGACCATGATGTCAAACGTTTCAGCGTGGTTAGTCAGCAAGAGGGGTTGCTTGCAAATCATGATGGAAGTGCCACGACCAAAAAACTTGGAGATGTCTTTTCCATTAATCACGATTTGGCCGGAGCCTTTTTTCAGGAATACGCGGGCAACGCTGGATTTGCGACGGCCGGTACCATTGTTCCATTCACCGATCATTTGGCTGACTCCCGTTTGATTGCGTCTGCAGAGATGCAGGCAATATCCAACACTTTAGGCTGCTGAGCGGTATGGGGATGCTCAGCACCTCCATAAACCTTGAGCTTCTTGATCATGGCGTAGCCCAGAGGGCCCTTAGGCAACATACCCTTGACTGCTTTTTCCAAAGCGCGGCCAGGGAATTTGGCTTGCATGTCGCGGAAGTTGATGGCAGAGATACCACCGGGATAGCCAGAGTGGCTGTAATACACTTTGTCAATCGGCTTAGCGCCGGTGACACGCAATTGAGATGCGTTGATGATGACAATAAAGTCACCGGTATCGACGTGAGGCGTGTAAATGGCCTTGTGTTTGCCGCGTAAACGGAGAGCAACTTCGCTGGCTACTCGTCCGAGGACCTTATCGGTCGCGTCAACCACAAACCACTCGTGCACCACGTCAGCGGATTTGGCGCTGAAAGTTTTGGTCATGAGATTTCTCTTTATTGAGGGCTTGTCCAACCTAAGGGGTTGGCTTCCTTGCTGCTCTTTTCCACGGTCGGCGTTCCTCTAATGGGAATCTCTTAGGTGGGGTTCTAGCTTCGCCGCGGAGCTGCAAAAGCGCTGCGAAGCCTCATATTATACAAAATTAGTCGCAAGCCGGTTAAAATGGTTTATGTTTAGTTATCGCCACGCCTTCCATGCCGGCAACCATGCCGACGTTCTCAAACACACTGTGCTTATTGCTATGCTTCGGCATTTGCTGCAAAAAGACACAGCTCTTACGGTATTCGATACCCATGCCGGAGCTGGCTTGTACCGGCTTGACGGCGAATATGCCGAAACCAGCGGTGAAGCTGCCGACGGTTTTTTGAAATTGCTGGCAGCTTTGAAAAAGCCCTCTGCCCCTGCAAAAAAGGGGGGGACTGCCAAGCCTCTAGTTGATGGCGTTGCCCCCATTCTTCAGGATTACGTAGATCTGGTTGCCAGCTTCAATCAGCCCGGTAGTCATAAGATATATCCGGGATCACCATTCATCATTCAGCACCTGCTGGGCGAACGCGACAAGCTCAAGGTGTTTGAAATCCACCCTACTGATGTCAAAACACTGTCGGCCAACATCAAGCAGCTGGAAGCGGGCCGACAGGTGGCTGTTTTGCGCGAAGATGGATTTGAAGGCATCAAGAAATTCCTGCCTCCTCCGGCACGACGTGCCCTCGTGCTGAGTGACCCTAGCTATGAAATAAAAAACGATTACGCACGGGTTGTCGCCATGGTCGCTGATTCACTCACGCGCTTTGCCACCGGCACCTACGCCGTCTGGTATCCCATCATCCCGCGCCCAGAAGCGCATGATGTCCCCCGCAAGCTCAAAACACTGGCAACCAAAGCCGGTAAAAGTTGGTTAAATGCGACCCTGACTATCAAGTCAAGCAAGCTCACCTCCGATGAGGCCGGTGATGTTGTTCGACCAGGATTGCCTGCCAGCGGCATGTTCATCATCAATCCGCCTCACACACTCAAAGCCGCACTCCAGCTTGCGCTACCCCAGTTGGTTGAGGTTCTAGGTCAAGATCAACATGCGACCTCAACCGTTGAGTTTGGCGGCTGAATTGAATACGGTTTTCCACTCGATAATTTGGAAATATTCAATTTTTTAAAATTTTCTTATGATTTTTATTACGGGTGGCGCTGGATACATTGGCTCCCATACCTGTGTTGAGCTGATCAATACAGGGCATGAAGTGACTGTTTTTGACAACTTCAGCAACAGTCAGCCAGAGGCCTTGGCCAGAGTTGAACAAATCACAGGCAAAAAACCCACACTTATTCATGGAGACATCAGAGATCGGCCCGCTCTGGTATCCGCTCTAACCCAAAGCGGAGCCACCGCGGTTATTCATTTCGCAGGGCTTAAAGCCGTTGGCGAATCAGTCGAGCAACCCCTGCGCTACTACGACAATAACGTGATGGGGACCCTGCGCCTGCTGGAGGCCATGACAGAGTGCGGCGTCAAAAAATTGGTGTTTAGCTCATCCGCTACTGTTTACGGAGACCCGCAATACCTCCCCCTCAATGAAGACCACCCACTATCGGCCACCAACCCCTACGGACAAACTAAACTGGTCATAGAGAACATGCTG
This sequence comes from uncultured beta proteobacterium, assembly GCA_903840825.1. Lineage (GTDB taxonomy): Bacteria > Pseudomonadota > Gammaproteobacteria > Burkholderiales > Burkholderiaceae_C > Rhodoferax. The sequence continues at coordinate 5,702 of CAIMHL010000193.1, read as the reverse complement.
CGCGACCTTTTCCGCAGTGATCCCAGTTGGCGGATCAGCATTCTGAGGTACTTCAACCCGGTAGGCGCTCATGCAAGCGGCTTGATCGGCGAAGACCCCCAAGGCACGCCCAACAACCTGCTACCTTTTGTTGCACAAGTGGCGGTTGGTCGGCGTGAATATTTGAATGTTTGGAGTGCGGATTACGACACCCCAGATGGTACAGGCGTGCGCGACTATATTCATGTTGTGGACTTGGCAATCGGCCATCTAAAAGCACTGGAGCGGCTACGTGAGCACCAAGAATGTCTTGCTATCAACCTAGGAACGGGGGTCGGCTACAGTGTCATCGACATGGTTAAAGCATTCGAGAAAGCCAGCGGCCAGGCTATTGCCTACAAGGTTGCCGACCGGAGACCCGGCGATATTGCCTCTTGTTATGCTGATCCCGACCAGGCTCTGAGTAAATTAGGTTGGCGCGCACAAAGGAGCCTGGAAGACATGTGCACAGATGCCTGGCGTTGGCAAAACAAGAACCCTGCAGGCTATTCGCAAGTGTGATACCCGTGCGGGCAAGAAATAAGTAAGTTACCTGGGAGAAAACAAGTGGCTAAAGGCATGATATTGGCGGCAGGGCAAGGTACCCGCGTGCGCCCACTGACGCGGGACCTTCCCAAACCGATGGTGCCTATCTTGGGCAAGCCGGTGATGGAATACCTGATTGAACACCTGGCACGACACGGCATCACCGAGATCATGGTGAACGTCGCTTGGCATCACCACAAGATTGAAGAGTATTTCGGCGATGGACGGCGCTGGGGCGTCCAAATTGGATATGCCTATGAGGGTATCCGTGACCATGGCGAAGTGCTGCCGCGCCCTATGGGATCAGCCGGTGGCATGCGGCGCATACAGGATTTTGGTGGATTTTTTGATGAAACCACGCTTGTTTTGTGTGGTGACGCACTGATTGACCTAGACATTACCGCTGCCCTGGCTGAGCACAAGGCCAAGGGTGCCATTGCCAGTGTGGTTGCGCTTGATGTGCCACTGAGTGACGTTGAGGCTTACGGCATTGTGGTGGCGGCACCTGATGGAAAAATTCTGTCTTTCCAAGAAAAACCCAAGCCCGCTCAGGCTAAGTCCACCCTGGCCAGTACGGGCATCTATATTTTTGACCCCGAAGTTCTGAATCTAGTCCCACCCGGCGTTATTTACGATATTGGATCGCAGTTATTCCCCCAACTGGTTGCGCAGGACTTGCCGTTTTATGCCCAAAATAGGCCCTTTAACTGGATTGACATTGGCCGCGTGAGTGATTACTGGTCGGTATTGCAACGTGTTTTACGCGGTGAAGTGGACCAAATGAACATGCCAGGCCGAGAAATCAAACCCGGAATTTGGGTGGGTTTAAACACCTCCATTCCATGGGACAAGGTCAATATTCAAGGTCCGATTTATATTGGGTCCAGTGTCCGGATTGAGCCAGGTGCCACCCTCACCGGGCCGGCCTGGATTGGGCATGGGAGTCATATTCGCACAGGCGCCAAGGTCGTGCGGAGTATTTTGTTTGAGTACACGCGCATTGCTGCAGATATGCGTTTCAATGAAATGATCATCTCGCCCGAATACTGCGTTGACCGCCATGGTGACACCCTTTACCGGGGTGATGACACCTCCCAACTTCGCTGGGGCGATGCCCGGGCATAAAAAAATGGAACTGACATGTTGATTCAACCCGTTGTACTTTCCGGTGGTTCAGACATCCCACTCAATGCGGGCTGGTCCGATGTCGGTGCTTGGGACGCGTTATGGAAAGTGCTCCTCAAAGACGCTGTCGGGAATGTCGCCCAAGGCGATGTCATGCTTCAAGACTGCTACAACACGCTGGCCCTCTCGGAAGGGCGCTTGATAGCCTGTGTAGGCGTGAGTGATTTGGTAGTGGTAGAAACCGCAGACGCCATATTGGTCGCCCACAAGGACAGAACCCAAGACGTCAAACTGATCGTTGACAGGCTCAAGGCTCAGGGACGCACTGAGAGCAGCATCCATCGCAAAGTCTTTCGGCCATGGGGCTCCTACGACGGCGTGGACGCAGGAGAGCGCTTTCAGGTCAAACGCATCGTGGTCAAACCAGGTGGCCGGCTTTCGCTGCAAATGCACCACCACCGCGCAGAACACTGGATTGTGGTCAGTGGCACCGCCCAAGTGACCAAAGGCGAGAGTACATTTTTACTCTCCGAAAACGAATCCACCTTTATTCCGCTGGGCATCACGCATCGGCTTGAAAATCCAGGTCGTGTTGATCTGGAGATGATCGAAGTTCAATCCGGCTCCTACTTGGGAGAAGATGATATTGTCCGGTTTGAAGACGTTTACGGCCGGTAAATTCACTCACTGATCGCCTTTTCGAAGTAACAGTTGCCTGATATGTTCAGAGGGAATCGCATAACTGATGCCTGACGGATGGGTTAATGCGGACTCCCTGGTTCCCTTGATAAACACCATATTCAGGACACCTAAAACCTCGCCTGTGACAGGATCAAACACGGGACCACCGCTGTTACCGGGGTACGCCGTGCCATCAAGCTGAAAAATATCAAAACTGATTCCCGATCGTAAGCTTCGTATGACTTTTGAATTCAGTTGCTGGGCCGTGGGTTTGGGCAAGGCAGCCGCGGCTATGGAGGAAATGAAACCGCGATGGGTAACCGGAGAAAAACCCAGGGCCCCGCCGATTGGAAAACCCATGAAGGCAACAGACTGGCCCTCCCTCACTTGGGTGGAGTCTCCAACCTTGAGCGAGGGTAAGGCAGCACCCTCAAATTTCAGCAGCGCCAAGTCGTGTACTTTATCCACCTCCAACACAGTGGCTGAGCGCATTTGCCATTCGTCTTTACCTACCTTTACTTGAACAACCAAAGCCGTATCCGCCTCTTCATCGGCTACCTGGACCAGCACATGGGCGTTAGTTACCAACAAATTACTGTCACCCGACTTTCCGTCAGACACAATAAATCCGGCGCCCCTTAATGCAAATCGAGGACTACCCGTCGCTTTGAATGTTCCCACAATCAAAACTGAGGACTTGACTTGCGCAATAGTTCGCGTGATATCCGCGTGAGCCAACCCGAATAGATGTGTTGTAAAAAGAATGCCGAGTAGCCAATTCAATCGCATATAAACGCAGCTAGTTAATGAGTTAGCAAAAGACTCAGACACGCTTCAGCAATGTGGCCACTTCTGCATGGGCCGGAAAGCTTTCACCCAAGGATCGAAGTTCCTCAAGCTGTTTGCGCGCCAAATCCTTTTTGCCACTCGAGATATGGATCTTGGCCAAGTTAAGCTTATACGCCATATTTTTGGGGTCAAGAGTGAGTACCTTTGACTGCAAACTCACTGCTTTTTCAAAATTACCGATACTGGCGTAAATCGACGCCAAGGTGTCCATAAAGGCAGGCTGGTTGGGCATCAGCTCATTCGCTTTTTCAGCATAAGCTAGTGCACCTGACTTTTTCAATTTATCAAGCACCCAGGCTAAATTGTTGTAGGCCACTGCATTTTTGGACTTTAAATTGACGACTGCCAAATATATTTTCTCTGCAGCGAGCAGATCATTGCGCGCCAAAGCAGCGTCGCCCAAATAGAGTAAAAACACGGCATCATTTGGATTTTCGCGCTGCCACTTGGCTGAAAATTTATCCGCTTCCGCAGTTTTTCCAAGCTCCACAAGCACAGTGTGCTGCCTGAAAGCCAAGACGGGCGAATTCGCCTGCTTCATTCCCTGCTGCAAAACAAGCAAAGCCTCAGGCCATTTTTTTTGAACCAAAAAAATATCGGCCTCTAAAGCGTAGCCCTCGCCATCAGAGGGCGACTGTTTCTGAATCGCTCGTGCGGTTGACAGTGCTCGGGGGTAGTTTTTATCGGCCAAATCAACCACCATCAAATTTCGCTGAGCAGGTCGGAAATCCGGCTTCAATTCCAGAGCCTGATTCAGGCTCTTGACCATGGCGTCCTTGTTTTTAGCTGCAGCGTAAGCTTCCGCCATCCGCATATGAGGCAAGTATGAATGAATCTCTTGCGCAGACAGCTTTTGAAAAGTAATCACTGCCTGGTTAAAGTCACCAGCCGCCATTTGGGTGCGCCCTAGAGCATCCAAAAGTGCAGAACTACCCGGCAATACGGAAACGGCATTTTGGGCAGCCATCACCGCACCTTTGGTGTCCATGACTTGCAGGCCATAAGAAATCTGAAACAGTCGGGTCATGACATCTTCAGGATTGGCCGCAACCGCTTTTGCCAGTAACTTTGACACCTCGTCTTTGCCAGTGCCAGCCCTGATTTCAAACTCTGCAAGCGCCAGCCAAGCTTGTACGCTTTTAGGCGACTTGGACAGGTAAGATTCAAGCCTTGACTTGGCCAACGCTGGTTGCTTACCCAAAACGTCAAGCTCTGCGAGACTTGAAATAGCCGGGAAGTACAGGGGATCAATGGCCAACGCTCGCTCAAAACTGGACCTTGCACCAGACACATCATTTTTAGCAAATGAAACACGACCTCGCAGTTGGGCAGGCAAGGGATTTCCTGGCATCTTCTTGTCAAGAATACTGACAACACCCAAGGCCGATTCAAACGACTTTCGATTTAAATGATAACTAAACAGCGCCAAATCAGCACTGGTGCCCGAGTCAAGGGCTGAAATAAGCTTCAATTCATCAACCGCCATATCAACCTGCCCAGACATTAAATGCGTCAGGGCGAGCGTAGTTTTCTTTCGTGCATCGGTGGGTGCACTGGCAGACGCTTTAGCGAAATAGATCTCAGCAGATTTCACATCACCATTCTGCAAATAAACCTCGCCAACTGTTGACAGCACGTCCGAATCAAGGTCTTCCTTGTCCGCTAAATATTGGACAAGAGGCAGCGCTTTTTGAGGATTACCAGAGCGCAAATAAGTTTGTACCAAGACTCGCCTGGGCAGCAACAAATCGGGCGCCACCTTCACGACTTGCGCTAGATAACTTTCCGCCAAACTATAGCCGCCGAGTTGAAACTCAACAACGCCGGCCAATTGCAAGGCCTGAACATTTGAAGGAGCTACTTGCAAAACTTGCTGTACAAATTCTTTCGCCAACTTGAAATCCTGCTTATGAAATGCTAATTGACCTTCAAAAAGCTTGGTTTGGGGATGATTCGGTAGGAACTTCTTTAAATATTCAAGCTGACTCTCAGCAAGAACATAGTTTTTTTGTTGAAACAACAAAGCAATAAGCGAGGTATGTGCAGCGAGAAAATCAGGTTTAATTTCAATGGCTTTTTTGTAGGCTAATTGCGCCTCCGCTGCTCTGCTTTTGTCAGTCAATAAAATGTCACCCTTCAATTTCCAAGCATCAAAACTATCTTTCGAATCTGAGATGATTTGATCTACCAAGGCCAGTGAAGCGGCAGTATCACCAGCAATTGCTTTATTCCTGGCAATAAGAATACGTGCTGGCACGTTGGTCGGGTCAACCAACAAAGCGGACTCATGTGAGGTCTTCGATTTTTCAAGATCACCCTGCATTGCATACGCCGTCGTCAATGACATCAATAGACTCGCTTTTGCACTCGCGTCGCCCAGCATGGTTTGAGCAAATTCAGCGGTCAACTTTTTTGCATTGCCTTGCGCAAGTAATGATTTAGCCAAGAGTGGGATAACCAGCTCCCTAGAGTATTTCAAATCC
>CAIMHL010000192.1 GCA_903840825.1 uncultured beta proteobacterium | reverse complement strand
GGCTAGGCAGTGCTGGATTTGTTCGCGGTTGAATTGCTTGGTCTTCTTGTCGGTGTTCGTCATAACTTTCGGCCTCGTTGGAAAACTCCAAGGGTGCCGGGTTATCGATTAGCTTTCAAGATGGGTTCGCCGCGTGCTTACTTTGGACGATAGCTATCTCTTTATCGAATGATGACGTTTGGGATACGTCGATCAGGCATCGCCTTGATGAAATCCTTAAGCAGTTGGATGGCATCGGGACGATCTGCTCGGATGGCAAAGTCAAGAGCCATCATTCCAAGGCTATTTTTAACCATAGGATCTGCACCAGCTTTAAGGAGTAATTTCACCGCTTCAGGCGTTCCGTACTGAGACGCCATCATCAAAGGCGTTGTGCCATTGGGTGATTCAGCATCAATGTACGCATTGTTTTCAAGCAAAAGATTCATGATGTCAAGATGTCCTTTGGTCGCTGCGTAATGCAACGGTGTCCAACCCGGTTTATTGACATCGGCATCGGCCGCAATAAGTTGCTTGCAAACTTCAGTCAGACCGTTGATGGCGGCAAGCATCAAGGGGCTCTCGTCTTGAGCGCTTCGGGATTCAACCTTGATCTTTGGCGCCTTGAGTAAAACTTCAACAACTTTGAGCGTGGAGTCACGGACAGCCATCAACAAGCCCGATTCACCCGTTGGACCAAGGGTATTGATGTCAAAACCTCGATTGATCAGCACGCTGAGTGTTGCTGGGTCGTTACGTTTAACGGCCGTAAAAAAATCTTCGTAAGATCCAGCGCTTGCATTAGAAAATACAATTAAAACATATAGATAACCAAATAACTTAAAGTAAAACTTCATTTGTAATCGGTGTTATTTCAGTTCAAAATCGCTTTAAAAAGACAATCAAAATTATGACTTGTGATGTCTGCAATGTCTTCAGTTGATCGTTGTTTGATCAGACCCAGTTGGGCTGCCACATGGGGCACGTAGGACGGATTGTTGGTTTTCCCCCGGTATGGCATGGGTGCCAAATAGGGGCTGTCAGTCTCAATCAGGATCCGGTCAAGGGGCACAAAAGCAGCCACATCCCGCAGGTGCTGGGCATTTTTAAAGGTCAAAATACCGGAGAAAGAGATATAAAAGCCCAGGTCCAGCGCTGCCCTGGCGACCTCGGCGGTTTCGGTAAAGCAGTGAAAAACCCCCCCTGCGCAGCCAGCAGTGCCGTCTTCACCCTCCTCCCTCAAAATGGCCAAGGTGTCTTCAGACGCACTACGCGTGTGAATAACCAAAGGCAAATTGAGCTGCCTAGCTGCCCTGATATGGGTTCTATAGCGGTCACGCTGCCATTCCATATCGTCAACTGTGCGTTCCCCCAGTCGGTAATAGTCCAGCCCTGTTTCGCCAATGCCGACGATTCGCGGCAACTTGCCTAAGCGCAGCAAGGTCTCCAGCGAGGGCTCTGTAACGCCTTCGTTGTCTGGGTGCACGCCCACGGTGGCCCAGAAATTGTCGAACTGGTTAGCCAGCGCATGTACGGCGGGAAATTCTTCCAGCGTGGTGCTGATGCACAGGGCGCGCGTCACTTGGGCTTTCGCCATGGCGTCGCGAATGGCAGGCAAGTCGGCCAGCAACTCAGGGAAATTCAGGTGGCAGTGAGAATCAGTGAACATGGAAATGAAGAAGAGGTGTGGTTTACTTGCGGCAATAAAAAGCGTTTCAGGTCGACTTCAGCGCAATTTGCGCTTGGCTCACCAAGGCTTCCAGCATCAAGCCCGCAATAAAAGGATGTTCGACCGTGCGAGCGGTAGCTCCCAAAGCCTTGGACCAACTGGTTAAAGACGGCATGTTGCCGCCAGACGGCAAATCAATGGCCTCAAAAAACCTGGGTTTT
>CAIMHL010000191.1 GCA_903840825.1 uncultured beta proteobacterium | reverse complement strand
TACGCCAACGGAAATTTCCACATCGGTCACATCATGGAGTACATCCAGGCCGACATCTGGGTGCGTTACCAGCGAATGATGGATAACCAGGTCAATTTTGTCTGCGCGGACGATACCCACGGTGCCCCCATCATGATTGCAGCCCAAAAAGTGGGCAAAACGCCCCAAGCGTTTGTGGCTGACATTGCCGCAGGCCGCAAACCCTATCTGGACGGCTTTCATATCAGCTTTGACAACTGGCATTCGACCGATGCTCCTGAAAACCACGAACTAGCACGCCAGATTTACCGCGACCTGCGCGACAACAAGGACGGCTCGCTGATCGAGACCAAAACCATTGAGCAGTTCTTTGACGCTGAAAAGAACATGTTTTTGCCCGACCGCTTCATCAAAGGCGAGTGCCCCAAGTGCCACGCCAAAGACCAGTACGGCGACAACTGCGAGTCGTGTGGTGCGGTGTATGCCCCCACTGACCTGATTAACCCCTACTCGGCCCTCTCCGGTGCGACCCCAATACTGAAAAGCTCGGAGCATTTTTTCTTCAAACTCTCAGACTCGCGCTGCGTGGCGTTTTTGGAGCAATGGACGCAGGGCCTTGATGAACACGGCAAGCCGCGCCTGCAGGCCGAGGTGGCTAACAAGGTCAAGGAGTGGTTCTCGGTGCGCACCAACCCCGATGGAAGTAAGAGCGAAGGCCTGGGTGACTGGGACATTTCGCGTGACGCGCCCTACTTCGGTATTGAGATCCCAGACGCACCGGGCAAGTATTTTTATGTGTGGCTGGACGCGCCCATTGGCTACCTAGCCTCTTTGAAAAACCTGCTTGAGAAGCGTGGCCAAAACTACGAGGCCTACATGGCCGACCCGGCGCTGGAGCAATACCACTTTATTGGCAAAGACATCGTCACCTTTCACACCCTATTTTGGCCAGCCACGCTGCACTTTAGTGGCCGCAAAACGCCCAACAATATCTTTGTGCACGGCTTTCTGACCATCAACAGCGAAAAGATGAGCAAGAGCCGGGGCACGGGCCTAGACCCGCTCAAGTACCTGGGCCTGGGCATGAACCCCGAATGGCTGCGCTACTACATCGCCACCAAGTTGAATTCGCGCAACGAAGACATCGAATTCAGCCCAGAAGACTTCATGGCCCGCGTCAACAGCGACTTGGTGGGCAAGTTCATCAACATCGCTTCGCGCGCAGCAGGCTTTATTGCCAAGCGTTTTGACGGTCAACTAGGCGCCATCTCTGAAGACGGCACAGCCCTGCTGGACGTCCTGCGGGCTGAGCGCGCCAACCTGGTGCAGCTTTTTGAAGCCCGCGAATTTGCCAAAGCCCTGCGCGAAACCATGCTGCTGGCTGACCGCGTAAATGCGTACGTAGACGCCAACAAACCTTGGGAACTGGCCAAAAAAGAAGGCATGGAGGCACGCCTGCACGACGTTTGTACCGTCTGCATCGAAGCCTTTGCCGTGCTCACCAGCTACCTCAAGCCCGTGCTGCCTGCGCTGGCAGCCCAAGTTGAGACCTTTTTGCGTGTGGCTCCGCTTGCCCTTTCTGAGCCTGCAACCGGCTTGGGGGCCGGACACCGCATTGGCGACTACCAGCACCTGATGCAGCGGGTAGACATCAAACAACTTGAAGCCTTGTTTGAAGCTCAAGCCCCCGCGGAAGTTGCTATAGATGCTACTGAAAAAGTAGCACCTGGCGGCCAAGATATCGCCCCCACTATCGGCATTGATGACTTCACCAAAATCGACCTTCGTATCGCACTGATTGTGAATTGCGAGTCGGTGGAAGGCTCCACCAAATTGCTGCGCCTCACCCTCGATGTGGGCGAAGGCCGCATGCGCAACGTGTTTAGTGGCATTGCCAGCGCCTACCAACCCGCCGATCTGATTGGCAAACTCACCGTGATGGTGGCCAACCTGGCACCCCGTAAGATGAAGTTTGGTATCAGCGAGGGCATGGTGCTGGCCGCCAGCCATACCGATGAGAAGACCCAGCCTGGCATCCACATCCTCACGCCCTGGCCGGGCGCCACACCAGGTATGCGGGTGAGCTAAACCGCCCAGGCACCCGATGCTTCCCCAGTTGCAGACCTGGACTTCGGTTCAACGAACCGCGCAAAACAACGTTCGACTAGGCGCCACGCTTTGCTTTGTGGCGGGCGCAACCAACGCGGGGGGCTTTTTGGCGGTAGGCGAGTACACCTCGCACATGTCGGGGATCGTTTCATCGATTGCAGACAATATGGTGTTGGGAAAAATTGGCCTGGCGCTGGCCGGGCTGGTGTATCTCATGGCTTTTATTACTGGCGCCATGACCACCACCTGGATGGTGAACTGGGGCTTGCGCCGCAACAAAGAAAGCGCCTATGGACGGCCCTTGGTGCTGGAGGCCGCCTTGCTGCTAGTGTTTGGTCTTTTTGGCACCGGCATTAATTTCTTTGCCGGGCTCTTTGTGCCGCTCACCGTGCTGGTGCTGTGCTTCATCATGGGGCTGCAAAATGCCGTCATCACCAAAATCTCCAATGCCGAGATCCGCACCACCCACGTCACGGGCTTGGTCACGGATTTAGGCATTGAGCTGGGCAAACTGCTTTACGTCAACCGGCTCACGCGTGAAACCATCGTCACGGCCAACAAAAAAAATTGCGAGTTCACTTAGTGTTGATCAGCAGCTTTTTTATTGGGGGCCTAGTGGGAGCTATTGGCTTCAAGTGGGTAGGCTTTATCGCCACCTTGCCGCTGTCCGTGTTGCTGCTGGCGCTGGTTTGGCGCCCTATTCTTCACGACGCTAAAAACTGGATTGAGCCCCCGGTAAAATGTGACAAAGAGGATTAGTTCATGAACATTTTTTACCGCCCCAAATACAAATCCGAAGCCAGTCAGTTTATTGACCAACTCAAATCAAAAGACCCCGCCTTGGAAGCAAAACAGCGCCAGGGCCGCGACTTGCTGTGGGACAAGGACGTCAACCGCAGCGACTGGAGCGAGTACCGAGCCGCCCAAGTAGAGCAAAAATCTTACGTTTACCAAACGGCATCGAAATAATAACTTTTTAGCCTCCAGACCAAGCCAGACTTGCTTAAAAAGCTATCAATAAAGTAGCATCTATTTCTGTGTCGACTGATCTCGCTGCACTTGCCCCCGCCGCCTCTGACGCGCTGGGCATGCCCCTGGTGGTAGACAACGTGGCCGTGGCCCGCCTGTACGGCGAGCCGCTGTTTGCCATGCCGCGCGACCTGTACATTCCACCCGATGCGCTGGAGGTCTTTTTAGAGGCCTTTGAAGGCCCGCTGGACTTGTTGTTGTACCTGATCCGCAAGCAAAACTTCAATATTCTGGACATTCCCATGGCTGGCCTCACCCGCCAGTACTTGGTCTATGTCGATGAAATCCGGGGGCGCAACCTGGAACTGGCGGCTGAATACTTGCTCATGGCGGCCATGCTGATCGAGATCAAGTCGCGCATGCTGCTGCCGCCCAAAAACGTAGCGCAGGGCCAGGAAGCCGAAGATCCCCGGGCCGAGTTGGTGCGCCGCCTGCTGGAATATGAGCGCATGAAACTGGCCGGTGCCAAGCTCAACGCCGTACCCCAGTTTGGCCGTGACTTTCTAAAAGCCCAGGTTTTCATAGAGCAGTCTTTACAGCCGCGCTTTCCCGATGTCAGCGCGGTCGATCTGCAAGAAGCCTGGGCCTCCATTCTCAAGCGCGCCAAACTAATTCAAATCCACAAGATCACCCGCGAAGAACTCTCGGTGCGCGAGCACATGACCCTGATCCTCAAAAAGCTCCACGGACGCCGGTTTGTCGAGTTTGAAGCCCTTTTTGACGCCAGCAAAGGCACGCCTGTGCTGGTGGTGACCTTCATTGCCATGCTGGAGCTGGCCAAAGAAACCCTGATCGAGATTACCCAAGCCGAGGTTTTTGCGCCTATTTACGTGCGCCTGGCTTACACCTCCACCTGAGGGTGATGGCCCGTTAAATCAAAACCGCAGGGAGCCAGCCCCGTAGGCTGTTGACAAACGCGAAGCCTGTGGCTCGCGGCAAATCGTCTACCCGCACCACCGCTTCCACCACGCGCCCCTCACTCAGGGCATGGGCACGGCCAATGCCGTCGAGCAAGCCACACGACAAGGGCGGGGTAACCCAGCGCCCGTCCAACTGAACGGCCACGTTACCTCGTGTGCACTCGGTCAGCTCGCCTTGCGGGTTCCAGAGCAAGGTGTCAAATACGCCGGGCACTTGGGGCGCAAAAGCATCGTAGTGGGCGCGGCGTGTGGTCTTGAAACGCACAAATTCGCTCAAAGCGGCCTCAAACGCTCTGTCTGCCAAGGTCAAATGAACTAGTTCAGGCGATGCCGCCAGCGCAAAAGCCTCGGTCGACACCTGCCCTCTTGCATCAAGCCGCAAGCGCACCCTCCACAGCCCCCGGGGATGCGCTTTGACCACGGCCATCAAACTGGCATCAACCCACGCGGTATCCAATGTGTAGCCAAAGTGGGCGGCGGCACGGGCCATGCGCGCCAAGTGCTGGGGCACATGGCGCAGTGCACCGCCGTCCAACGCCAGCGTTTCCAATAACTCAAACGGCGCACTGGCGCGCTCAAGAAAAGAGCGCTTGTGGCGCCACTCCTGCCATTCGCCCTGTGCGGTAGCGTCAGCAGTGATGCCACTGCCAATGCCGCAGCGTGCAGACCCGTCCTGCACCGTGACGGTACGAATAGCCACATTGAAGGTGGCAGCCCCACCCGGGCGAACGACACCCACCGCGCCACAGTAAACCCCGCGAGGCCCTGGCTCGATGCGGCGAATCATCTGCATGGCGCTCACTTTGGGAGCGCCGGTAATCGAGCCACACGGAAAAAGGGCTGCGAACACATCTGCCAGTGTGGTTCCGGGACGGGTCAAGGCCTCGACATCGGAGGTCATCTGCCACACGCTGGGCAAGGCCTGCAATTGGAATAAATGCGGCACACGGACTGAAAACGGCTGGGCCACCCGAGACAGGTCATTGCGAATGAGGTCCACGATCATCACATTTTCTGCCCGCTCCTTGGGGGAAGCGTGCAGCTGCGCAGCCAGTGCCGCATCCGCCTCTGGGGTGGTGCCTCGCGGGGCGGTGCCCTTCATGGGCCGCGTCAGGATGCGCTCGCCATCCCAATCAAAAAACAACTCGGGCGAGACCGACAGCACCTGCGCCTCACCCGTATCAATATAAGCGGCAAAACCGCCTGGCTGTGCCCGGCGCAAGGCCATGAACAACTCAATAGGCGTGCCTTGATGCAGTTGCCCCCGCATGGGGGCCGTGTAATTGAGCTGATAGAGCTCGCCAGCCGCGATGGCTTGATGAATAGCGCACATCCCCTCGTCAAATTCAGGGCGGGTCAATCCCTCGTGCCACTGCACATGGGCCTCATCGCCTGGATCGGTCTCGGGCCAGGCGAGCGGCGCGTCATGCACGCCAAACCAGACCAGCGGACCGCGCACCTCATGCACCTCAAAGGCCGGATCAAAAGCAGCGCCCGCTTCATAACTGACGTAACCCACGCACCAAAAGCCCTGCTTGGAGAGTGCATCCACAGCCTCCAGAATCGGACGGACCTGGGCGAGCTCCAGGGCCACCAGCGTCTGGCGTGGCTCGCCAAATGCGCAGCGTAGGGGTGCAGCGCGCGCAGGGTCTGAGTCGGCGTTGGAAAAGTCAATCAGCGTTTGCATGGCAGGCAGGGAGTTGGATGGGGAGGCGCGGGACGCAAGGGCCCCGGATAACATCAAGCATGCGGGCTTGGGAAGCAGCTGAAAGTGTCAGATTGTGCTTTGACTTGATTATGCGGCAGGCCAGTCATCTAAACTCGCCGCACCTCAGAACATGGAATGTAAGACACCAATGACCGCAACTGCCCCTGTAACGCCCTACGGCACCCTCCCTGCCCACGCCACCACGCCGGCTCGCAGACCCATCAGTCTGCCAAGGCTATTGGAGATGCGCGCTCGTAGCGAAAAAATTGTCATGCTCACGGCCTACGACGCCACCTTTGCAGCGGTGGCCGATGCCGCCGGTGTGGATTGCATATTGGTGGGCGACTCACTGGGTATGGTGTGCCAGGGGCTCAGTAGCACGGTGAGTGTGTCGCTGGACACCATGCGCTATCACGTAGAAAGCGTCGCCCGTGGGCTTCGCCGCGCCCAAGGTGCGGCCTGGCTTATTGGTGATTTGCCATTTGGCACCTACCACGAGTCCAAAGAACAGGCCCTTCGCAGCGCTGCTATGCTGATGCAGGCTGGCGCCCATATGGTAAAACTTGAAGGCGGGGGTTGGACCGCTGAGACCACTCAGTTTCTGGTAGAGCGCGGCATTCCGGTTTGTGCACATCTGGGCCTGACACCGCAAACCGTGTATGCCTTGGGCGGCTACCGGGTGCAAGGTCGATCCGAGGAATCAGCCGCCCTGCTCAAGCGCCAAGCCCATGAATTGCAGGACGCCGGCGCTTCCCTGCTGGTGCTGGAAATGGTGCCCGCCGCCTTGTCAGCCGAACTCACCAGCGAGTTGCTTCACTGCCCCACGATCGGTATTGGCGCCGGATGTGGCACAGCTGGCCAAGTGCTGGTGCTTCATGACATGCTGGGGGTTAACTTGGGAAAGAACCCCAAATTTGTCCGCAATTTCATGACCGGAGCCAGCGGTATTCGGGAAGCCATGGAGGCTTACGTCGCTGCGGTCAAAGACGGCTCCTTTCCTGATAACGCCTTGCACGCCTGGTAAACCCGCACCCCATGAAAATAGCCCACACTCTCGCAGAATTGCGCCAGCACCTGAGCGCCTTCAAACACCCCGTATTTATCCCCACCATGGGCAATCTCCATGAAGGCCATTTGGCCCTCATCCACCAAGGCAAACCGCTGGGCGATGTAACGGTGGCCAGTATTTTCGTCAACCGTCTGCAGTTTTTACCACATGAAGACTTTGACACCTACCCCCGCACTTGGGCCGCCGACTGTGAAAAGCTGGCAGCAGCGGGCTGTGACCTGTTGTTTGCACCCCATGAACATGAGCTTTACCCGGAGCCTCAAACCTTCAAAGTGCAAGCACCCGCCGCGCTGGCTGACATTTTGGAAGGCCATTTTCGGCCCGGCTTTTTCACGGGCGTCAGCACCGTTGTGCTCAAGTTATTTAACTGCGTGCAGCCCCGTGTGGCCGTGTTCGGACAAAAAGATTACCAGCAACTCATGGTGATTAAAGGCATGGTGAGGCAATTTGCATTGCCGATTGAGATTGTCGGTGCGGCCACCTACCGCGCTGAAGACGGACTGGCCTTGTCGTCCCGAAACGGCTACCTGAGCCCGCTTGAACGCATTGAGGCGGTGCAACTCGCCCGCACGTTAAACAACATGGCAGATCAGATTCGGGCCGGTGAAACCGACCTGGTAGAGATGGAACGCCAAGCCATGCAGGCCCTGACTAAGCGCGGCTGGCAACCCGATTACTTAACCGTTCGCCGCCAAATTGACTTGCAAACACCTCAAATAGATCAGCTCTTGGACCAGCCCCTGGTAGTCCTGGGTGCCGCCAAACTAGGCAATACCCGCTTGATTGACAACCTGGAAATATAAACCAGCCCTTAACGCGGTGCAGCGTTTTCCATGGCTTTGGCAATTTCATTACCGCCCTGAGCCGAGCCACTTTGTGGCACGGTTTCACCGGTGCGGTTGGTGACATCGCTTAGGCGTTCAGCCAGGCGTTCTGGTGTCAAGGCATCCGTGCCCAACCAAACGCCTTGGGTCATGGTGATGTGGGCGGCCTCAAACGTGCCAGCCCCCGCGCACAAAATAGTCCGGGTTGGCGCGTCTTTTGAGGCCAAGACCAACATGGCGGGCACCACCGCTTCAGGTTTCAAGGCAGCCAGAACCGCCTCAGGCATTAAGCCTTCGGTCATGCGGGTGGCGGCTGTGGGGGCCAGGCAGTTCACGCGGATGTCGTTTTTGGCCCCCTCAATGGAGAGGGTTTGCATCAAGCCCACCAAAGCCATTTTGGCGGCGCCGTAGTTGGATTGACCAAAGTTGCCGTACAAACCACTCGACGAGGTGGTCATGACGATGCGGCCGTACTTTTGCTCGTTCATCAGGGCCCACACGGCCTTGCTGCAATGCACAGCGCCCATCAAGTGGACGTCAACGACCAGTTCAAAGTCAGCCAATTCCATCTTGGCAAAGCTTTTGTCGCGCAAAATGCCGGCATTGTTGACCAAAATATCAACCCGCCCCCACGCATCCACCGCTTGTTTCACCATGGCTTGCACGGCCACAAAATCAGTCACCGAGGCGCCATTGGCCAAGGCCTCGCCACCCGCAGCCCTGATCTCGGCCACCACCGCATCGGCCGCCCTGACTGAGCCGCCTGAGCCGTCACGGGCGCCGCCTAGGTCATTGACCAGCACTTTGGCACCGCGCGCTGCCAAGGCCAGAGCGTGCTGGCGACCCAAACCGCCGCCTGCGCCGGTCACGATAGCCACTTGGCCTTTGAAATCAATCGTCATGTTTTATCCTGAAATGTGGGGGACAAGGGATGGGTTGAGACTCTGATAGCCTCAATCCTCAAAGCAGCTACTTTAATGCACGCCTTAAAACCCGATTGAATCGCCATGGAACTGAACTCAGAAGTCATCACCACACCACCCCGCCCCGCCGCTACGGTGGTGATGCTGCGCGACACCGCAACGGGCCCCCAGGGCATAGAGGTGTTTTTACTCAAGCGACATGGCTTGTCTCAAGTGCTGGGCGGCGCCTTTGTCTTTCCCGGCGGCAAAGTGGACCCGGCTGATGCACAGCTAGATCTGGACACCCACCTCGATCAATCCATCCATACGCTGCACAAAGGCATGAATGAGCCCTTAACTGCGCCACTCACTGCGGCCAGTTTTTATGTCGCGGCCATCAGGGAGGCCTTTGAAGAATCAGGCATCTTGTTTACCCAAGGCGCCACAGCCGACCATGCTGACGAAGCCACCGCCCTGCTTAAACAAGGCCTGACATTTCCCGCCATGCTGGCGCACATGAAGCTGCGCCTGCACAGCCAGCAGCTTCAACCCTGGTCGCGTTGGATCACCCCCAAAGTACCCTCGGTCACCAACAAGCGGTTTGACACCCGGTTTTTCATCTCGGCGGTGCCCGAAACCCAAATTGCACGGCATGATAACTTTGAGACCACCGAGAGCATTTGGCTGCGCCCTAGGGCCGCGCTGGAGCAATACTGGCAAGGCCATATCGAGCTGGCGCCACCACAAATCATGAGCTTGGTCAGCCTCTTGGGCTCTAACACGGTGGAGAGCGTGATGCAGAAAGCCCGAGGCCGCCTGCCCCCTATCATTGAGCCCGAGCCCTTTGATGAAGATGGTGTGAGGGTCATTTGCTATCCGGGCGACGCACGGCACTCAGTTCGGACTAAAGCCATGCCCGGCCCCACCCGGCTGATTTTTAAGAACAAGCGCTTTGAGCCCGTTTCAGGCTTCGAGAGCCTGTTTGACACCTAAACCGCCAAGCTGCCAACAGGAGGCAAGCCCTGCTTGTGCAGCCACTGGGTAATCAAGGCCGGGTCGTTGTAGCTCTTCAGTTCCATGTAGGCCAACTCAGCCTGCGGGTAGTGGTGGCGTAAAAAATTAAGCCATTGCTTGAGTCGGCCGGCTTGCTGTTTTCGCTCAAGGCTGGCGCACACCACACGCCAAAAGTCAGCAATCAAGGGCAGTAAAGTATCCCAAGTCACAACGGGCTGAACAGAAGGGTTCGGTGATGAATCGGTCGCCTCCTGTGCAGGCGTGGCCGCCCTAATGGCCAGTGCCAAGCCCGGATTAGTCACCATACCGCGGCCCAGCATGAGGGCATGACATCCGGACAACTCGCGGCAGCGCAAGGCGTCTTGTACATTCCAAATTTCACCATTAGCTACAACCGGCACGCGAACCGCCTCGCGAATGTCACCCACCCGCGCCCAATAGGCGGGCGGCTTGTAGCCGTCGGCCTTGGTGCGGGCATGCACCACCAGCTCATTGGCGCCACCGCTCTCAATGGCCTGCGCGCACTCTTCGGCGCGTGAATCATCGTTGAAGCCTAGGCGCATCTTGGCCGATACCGGCAGATGGGCAGGCACCGCACGGCGCACGGCCGACACAATTTTCATGAGTAATTCGGGGTCTTCCAGCAAGGCAGCACCACCGCCGTGGCGGTTCACCACTTTGGCGGGGCAGCCAAAGTTGAGGTCAATGCCATCAGGCCCCAAGGCCGCCAGACAGGCCGCATTTTCAGCCAGGCACACCGGGTCAGAGCCCAGCAACTGGGCGCGCACCGGCACGCCAGAAAAGGTTTTCCCATCGGTCAACAGCTCGGGGATGACACGAATAAAGGCGCGGTCGGGCAGCAGCGTGTTGGTGACGCGGATGAACTCTGAGACGCAGCGGTCCACCCCGCCCACGCGGGTCAGGATGTCACGCAAAACAAAGTCGAGCAAGCCCTCCATGGGCGCGAGAAGAATGGTCATGAACAGGTGGCGAGAAATTGACCGAAATGTGAAATATGCGGAGCTTGACCTTCATCAAGGTGCCAAAAAAATAAGGGCTTAAGCTGGTGTTGTATCAAAGCAAAAAGGAAAAATATGTCCCACTATCATGCGGTTGTCTGGCTTGATCACTCTGAGGCCCACGTCATGCACATCAGCCCTGAAGATGTCGAAAAATCGGTGATTCACACCTCAAGACCCCATGCGCACCTGCACGCCAAAAGCGGCGCGGTAGGTTCGGGTCGCCCCGCTGAAAGCAAGGCTTATTATCACGCCGTGGCTGAATCACTGACCGGCGCCCAAGAGATTTTGGTGGTCGGCCCGGCCCAAGCCAAACTCCAGTTGATCAAGCACATGCACGCGCACCATCCCAAAATGGCGGAGTTGGTGATTGGCGTGGAGTCTGTGGACCACCCCACCGACGGGCAACTGATTGCCTATGCACACAAGTACTTCATCGCCAAGGACCAGATCCTGTCCTGATTTTTTTCCAACGAGCCCTTCATGACCTTCAACGTCACCATCGACCTGGATTACTCGTTCAAGGTCAAAGCGGGGGCTGCAGAGGTGTTTGACGTGCTGTCTGACGTCCCCACTTCGGCCAGTTTTTTCCCCGAAGTGGACAAACTGGTTGATTTGGGCGAGAACACCTACCGCTGGGAAATGGCCAAAATTGGCATCGGCTCGATCAGCTTGCAAACGGTCTACGCCTCAAAATACACCTCAGACAAGGACAAAGGCAGCGTGGCCTGGACGCCTGTCAAGGGCGAAGGTAACGCGCAGGTGTCAGGCCACTGGAAAATCAGTGAGCACAAAGACGCCACCCACGCCTTATTGAGCGTCAAGGGCGACCTCGAAATCCCCCTGCCCAGCCTGATGCGCCTCCTCATGGCGCCGGTGGTTGAGTCGGAATTCGAAAAATTAACGGATCAATACATCGAGAACCTGATTCGACGGTTTGGTGGCGAAGCCTAAACAAGCTGCATTCCGCTGATAATTGTTGACGCGCTGGGCTCCGCCCACCCACCCCAACTTATCGGATAAGCACCATGCATCGTGTCACCATCAGCAGCACCGGCCTCTATATCCCTCCGTTTGTGATCTCCAACGAAGAGTTGGTCTCCGCCTTCAACAGCTTTGCCACTTTAGAGAATGCCACCCATGCGGCTGAGATAGCCCAGGGCACAAAGCAGCCCATCCCGATGTCCAGTGTTGAGTTTATTGAAAAAGCCTCCGGCATCAAGCAACGCTACGTGGTGGAAAAAACCGGCGTGCTGGACCCGCAGCGCATGCGCCCCCGCCTGCCCACACGCCCGGACACCGACATCTCCCTGATGGCAGAAATTGGTGTGGCCGCAGCCAAAGATGCGCTGGAGCGCGCAGGCAAGCAAGCCCAAGACATCGACGGCGTGATTTGCGCCTGCGCCAATATGCAGCGCGCTTACCCGGCCATGGCCATCGAAATCCAAACGGCACTGGGCATCAAGGGATTTGGCTTTGACATGAATGTGGCCTGCTCATCGGCCACCTTTGGTATTGAAATGGCTGTTAACACGGTCAAATCCGGCGCAGCGCGGGCTGTGTTGGTGATTAGCCCTGAGATCACCTCGCCCCACTTGGCCTGGAAAGACCGGGACTGCCACTTCATCTTTGGCGATGTGTGCACAGCCGTTCTGGTTGAGCGCCTTGAAAACGCCGTTGCCGGCAGCTTTGAAGTGCTGAGCACGCGCCTGCTCACTACGTTCTCCAACAACATCCGCAACAACGCAGGCTATATGTCCCGCAGTGAAGACCGCAACCCCGAGGACCGCGACCAGTTGTTCTACCAAGAAGGGCGCAAGGTATTCAAGGAAGTTTGCCCCATGGCGGCCGAGCACATGAGCCAACACTTGGCGGCACATGGCCTGAGCGCTGCGGATGTGCGCCGCTTCTGGCTGCACCAAGCCAATTTAGGCATGAACCAGTTAATTGCCCGCAAACTGCTGGGCCGCGATGCTACGCCCGATGACGCCCCGGTAATTTTGGATGAATTTGCCAACACGGCGTCAGCCGGCTCCATCATTGCTTTTCACCGCCACCATGACGACATCAAAGCCGGCGAGGTGGGAGTGATTTGCTCTTTTGGCGCCGGTTACTCGATTGGCAGCGTGCTGGTACGCAAAACCTGAACCGGGCTTACCTTTAGTTCAGGTCGCGTTTCATCCTGATTTCTTCCACCTTGACCGCGCCCATGGGCACGGTCTTGATGCTGGTCATCTCGCGCTTGAAGCCGGCCAGGTCATGAAATCGCAGGGCGCGTTCGTTGCCCAAGGGCACCCAGATCGACACCTTGGTACAACCCTCATCGACCAGACCATCGCGGGCGGCGTCCCACAGCGCCAAACCTACACCTTGGCCCCAATAGTCGGCAGCGGCATAAATCGCCCAGATTTCACCCATGGTGTTGGGGGTGTTTTTATCGCGCGAGCGGTCAAAACCGACAAAGCCAACGATCTTCTCGCCATCGACGGCCACGATCACCTGAGGTTCGCAGTATTCAATCGCATCGCGCCAGTAAGCCTGGCCTTTTTCCACCGAGACAGCGGGGGCGACCTCGCCGGGAAACAAAGCTTTAAAGGCGGCTTGACTGGAGCTGGCGTGAATTTCGGCAATCGCCTTGGCATCGCGCAAGGTGGCGGGACGGACATCAATGTTGGACATACTGAATATAGAGAACACGGGTAAACCCGTGCAAATAGTAAAAATTGGAACTGGATTGTCGCCGCAATCGGCCAAGCCACGACCGATTTACAGCAAGCCCAACAAGGCAGCGGGTTGGCAAATAGGCGTTGCCATATGCAATATTTATGAAAATTAAGCCGCAAAGCCCCTGTTTAATTGCTTAACAAGCTATATATTTAATAGCTATTGCTTTAGCAAATACAGCACACCAACGCTTCTCCGAAGACTACAAAGACGAGGTCACTGGCCGTTCAACGAGTTGGTACTTGGCCATCAGGCGCTCGCGCTGCCCGGGGGCAAAGTTGATGCGGGCGGGGTCGTGCTGAACTGCGGCAAGTAGCCGTGGGTCCATCACAGCAAACCACAAGGGCGGCAGGTAGGCCAGGGGGAACATGCCGAAATAACCGTTGGGTAACTGGGGTGCCTCTTCAAAATGGCGCAAGGACTGAAAACGACGCCGGGGATGAGCATGGTGGTCGGAGTGGCGCTGCAAGTGAAAAGTAGCCCAGTTGGAGAACATGTGGTTGCTGTTCCAGGAGTGCTGCGGCTTGCAGGTCTCATAGCGCCCGTTGGCGCCTTTTTGGCGAAGCAGTCCGTAATGCTCAATATAGTTGGCTGAAGTCAGTTGGAAGTTTGACCACAAGGCAGCAGGCAGCAAAAACAACAGCACCGACGGGCCCAGCCACAAGCACAAGCCACCCCACAAACCCAAGGTGATCAGTGCGGGCTGGATGATTTCATTGTGCAGGGACCAAAACGGCTGCCCGTCGACACGCATGCGGTCTCGCTCCAGCACCCAGGCGCGGCGAAAGGCGCCGGGCATCTCCCGCAGCACAAAACGCCAGATGGACTCCCCCATGCGCGAAGAGGCTGGGTCTTCGGGTGTGGCCACATCTCGGTGGTGGCCCCGGTTGTGCTCCACCGTGAAATGACCGTAGAAGGTGGGCGCCAAGATCAGCTTGGCCAGCCATTTCTCAAGTGGGGCCGACTTGTGGCCAATCTCGTGCCCCAGGTTAATGCAAAACCCACCCACAGCACCCGTTGCCAGGATGAGTCCGAGTTGGGCAGCCCACGACAAGGGTACGGTTTGGCTAAACCAGGCGGAATAAATGAAAGCGCCCCACAAGAGCGGCACCAGCGCGAAGGTGACCCGGCGGTAGTACGGATCTGCCTCCAGGGCAGGAACCGCCGACTCTGGGGGGTTGCTGGTGTCTGTGCCCAGCATCCAGTCAAATGCAGGGGCAAACAGATAAAAGAAAATAAATGGTAACCACAGCATGAGCGTCACCGGGTGGTACTGCCACAGCAGCGGCCCGGTGGCAACAGAGACAGGCACCAACAGTGAAATCACCCAAGCCAAGCGCTTGCGGTCTCGGTAGGGAGCGGCGGGCGGGTCAACCGGCGCAGGGAATGGCAGAGCATCAGACATGGGAATTTTCCAAGTTTATGAACCACACGGCCGCTTTTCGCCGCCAGAGTGTCAGTGTATTCACAACAGGGCTGGCGGTAAACACCCAAAAACAAGACCACAAGCGCATCTTCACCTCTAAACCCGCCCAAGCTCAAACCCCTAAAGCCCTGGGCAGTCCCGGTCGTAGTAGCATCAAAGTTGAATTTTTTACCCTAGGTAGCGCCAACTTTTGGTGTCTGCCTTCTTCTTTTGGCGACATGTTCCGATCAATTTTTCATCTCCTGCTTTTGGCCTTGCTGTTTTCAATGACGCTTACCGTGCAAGCTGGGCCCGCTTTTGAAGACAACATGGCCCAGCGCACGCTGGCCTGTGTGACCTGCCATGGCAAGGAAGGCCGCGCTGGGCCAGACGGTTATTACCCCCGACTCGCTGGAAAACCTGCCGCCTACCTTTACAACCAATTACTCAATTTTCGTGACGGGCGGCGCCACTATGGCTTGATGACGGACTTGGTGCAGCCCTTGTCTGATGCCTACCTGATGGAAATAGCGCAGTATTTCTCCGCTTTGAGTCTCCCCTACCCGGCACCCAAGGCCACAACTGCCAGCCGGGAGACGCTCGCGCTCGGGCGATCGCTGGTCATGCAAGGTGATCCATCCAGAAAATTGCCAGCCTGCGTTCAATGCCACGGGCAGGCGATGACCGGGATACTCCACCAAGTGCCCGGCTTGCTGGGCTTGTCATCTGACTACCTGAACGCCCAGCTTGGCGGCTGGAAAACCGGCCAACGCCGCGCGCACGCCCCCGACTGCATGGCCCCCATCGCCAAACAGCTGTCAAACCAGGAGGTCGCTGCGGTCGCCCAATGGCTGGCCGCCCAGCCCCTGCCGGCCCAAACTCAGCCACTAGCAAAACCGAGCCCCTGGCCAGCGGGCACTCAGGCCATCAAATGCGGCAGCGCCCCGCCCATTGTTAAAGCCAGTTTGCCCGCTACGCTGCCCCCACCCATGTCAACCCTCGTGGCGCAAGGCGCCTACGTCGCCCGCGCTGGAAACTGCATGGGCTGCCATACCGCACCCGGTGGTGACGCTTTTGCTGGTGGGCGGGCCATACCCACGCCTTTTGGCAGGGTCTTCTCAAGCAACCTGACCCCCGATGCCCAGACGGGTCTGGGCCGCTGGTCGTCCCATGATTTTTGGCAAGCCCTTCATCACGGCCGCTCCAAAGACGGTCGACTGCTCAACCCGGCCTTCCCCTATGTCAACTACACCAAGGTCTCGCGGGCCGACTCGGACGCCCTGTTTGCCTACCTGCAAACGCAAGCGCCCAGCATGCAAGCCAACAAGGCGCATGCCATGCGCTGGCCTTTCGGCACCCAAGCGGCACTGGGCGCTTGGCGCGCCCTGTATTTCAGCCCCGGGGAGTTTCAAACCGAAACCTCTCAGTCTGGCGAATGGAATCGGGGCGCTTATCTGGTTCAGGGCTTGGGCCACTGTGCGGCCTGCCATACGCCTCGGGACAGCCTGGGTGGTCTGAAAAACTCGGCCAGCCTGTCTGGCGGCATGGTCCCCATGCAAAACTGGTTTGCCCCTTCACTGCGGTCCGTGCTGGAGGCCGGCACCTCTGAGGCCTTGGGCCAAGACATGCGAGCGCTCCTTAAAACAGGGATTCACCCCGGCGGCTCAGCCACGGGGCCCATGGCCGAGGTGGTCAAGGGCAGCACGCAATACCTCTCAGACGCCGATGTGAAGGCGATGGTGGTTTATCTGAAATCACTCACACCACCAGCACCCCAAACCACACCGCCCCTCAAGCGCATGGAAGACCGCCAGGTAGCCAACCTACTGGGCGCCAAACTGTACGAGGCGCATTGCGCTCAGTGCCACGGAGCACAAGGTGAAGGGGTGCGCGGCGCCTACCCGCCCTTGGCCCAGAACCGGGCCGTGACCCTGAACAACCCTGCCAACTTAGTGCAAATAATTTTGTATGGGGGTTATGCGACCGCCACTGCCGGCAACCCACGCCCCTATGGCATGCCGCCCTATGTGCTGCAGATGAACGACCGGGAAACCGCCAGCGTCCTGAACTACATCCGAAACGCTTGGGGCAACCAGGCGCCAGAGGTGAGGGAACTGGACGTGACCCAAGCACGGGAACGGCCATAATCTTATGTGGTGGCTTCGCCTATCTCACCCGAGTATTGACTGATGAATTTCACGCGACCAAGCCTTTCCCTTTTTGCTATTGCTTTGCTGGCCGGCTGTGCTGTAACGCCAGGGGGGCCGGAAAAAGACAAAACCTACCGCATTACCGTGTTGCACACCAACGACCACCATGGCCGCTTTTGGAAAAACGGTGATGGCGAGTACGGCATGGCGGCGCGTAAAACCATGATCGATGCCCTGCGCAAAGACGTGGCCGACCAAGGCGGCTTCAGCCTGCTGTTGGATGGGGGCGACGTGAACACCGGTGTGCCCGAGTCTGACCTCCAGGACGCGGTGCCCGACTTCAAGGGCATGAATTTACTGGGCTACCAAGCCATGGCCGTGGGCAACCATGAGTTTGACAAGCCGCGCAGCGTCCTCAAAATGCAACGTGACCTGGCCCAATTTCCCATGCTTTCAGCCAACATTTATGAAGACGGCAAGCGCATGTTTGCGCCCTACAAAATATTCGACTTGGGTGGACTGCGGGTAGGCGTCATGGGTTTGACCACCGAGGACACGCACAAAATGGTGCACCCCGACCATGTCAAAAACCTGGAGTTTCGCAGTGTCGTTGCCGAAGCCACCCATCTCATCCCCGAAATACGACGACAGGCCGATGTAGTCATTGCCGCCACTCACATGGGCCACTACGAAAACGGGGCACACGGGACACAGGCTGAAGGCGATGTAGAAATGGCGCGCGCCACCCGGGGTCTCGACCTGATCGTGGGCGGGCACACCCAAAACCCAGCCTGCATGAAGGCCGAAAACGTTCTTGACCGCGCCTACGTGCCGGGCACGCCTTGCCAGCCTGATCGCCAAAACGGCACCTGGATTGTTCAGGCCCACGAGTGGGGGAAATACGTGGGCCGAGCCGATTTCAATTACCGCAATGGGGACTTCAAGCTGGTGAGTTACGCCTTAATCCCGATTAATCTCAAAAAATCGGTCACCCTGGCGAATGGTAAAACCGAGCTGCAAGCCTACGCACCCAACATTGAAGAAAACAAAGACATGCTGGCCCTGCTGGCGCCGTATCAGTCAGCCGGCCAAGCCAAGCTGGGCTTGGTCATTGGCAGCACAGACGGACGACTTGAAGGGGACCGAGCCATCGTCCGAAGCAAGCCAACCTCTATGGGTGTCCTGATTGGGCGCGCTTTAATGGAAAAAACGAATGCCGACTTTGCCGTGACCAATGCCGGTGGCATTCGGGACGCCATTGCCGCAGGCCCTATCACTTACAAAGACGTACTCAAAGTCCACCCTTTTGGCAACACGATTGCCACCGTGGACCTGAGCGGGGCCGAGGTGATGACTTATCTGGCGGCTGTCGTCAATATGTCAGCGGGCTCCGGTGCTTTCCCGCAGTTCGCCGGTATTGAACTGCGGGTTGAATCGGGCAAAGTCAGCCAAGCCAGTGTTCAAGGTGCAGCGCTCCAAGCCCAAAAGACTTACCGGATGGTGGTCAACAATTTTCAGGCTGTGGGCGGCGACGGCTACCCCAAACTCACCGCCCATCCCAGCTACCAAAACACAGGATTTGTTGATGCCGATGTCTTGAAGGCCTTCATCGCCAAGCACAGCCCCATAAAGAGCGCTGATTTTGACCCGGGCCACGCTGTGGTGCGTAGATAATCAGCACGTCCTGCTTCAATTCGAATCATTGGCTAAGTAACTTAGGAGTAATCAAAATGGCAAAAGGTCAGCAAAGCAACAAAATGGTCAAGAAACCCAAGAAAGACACGGCTCCCCCAAAAACCGTGTCGCCCGATGCGGTGCGCCCCACCGTGACCACCGTGGTTCCCGTGCGTGGCAAACTAAAAAACGCACCGAGCAAAGGCTAAACCCTCGCGCGGCGCCAAATGCCCTCGGCTTGAGTCCTTGCACAAGCATCCATGCGCCGCTCGCCCCTGCCAAAGAATCTTTATCTGCCCAAGATAATTAAAGATTTACGAAGGTCCCAATCAGACCTGAAGACCCAAAACAAGGCACTGCAATTCAGTCGGAATGCAGCTGAAGGGGCTTCTGAGCGGTTTCACACCCTCTTTTCCAGCGTGCCACTGGCCCTGATGGTGGTGGATGAAGAAGGCCTGATTTTGGAAAGTAATGCCATGGCCTTGGCGCTTTTCAGGCCACTGGAAACTGATGCCCCCCTGAATTTTTTATTCCCCTTGTTTGACCTTCAGCAACGGTCTACGGCTGAAAAGGCTTTCAGCAACGCCAAAAAAAATGGCACCAGCATCACCACTGAACTTATCTTTGCCTCGGGCACCGATGGAT